>NZ_JBHWBP010000047.1:0-36560 GCF_042735575.1 Streptomyces sp. NPDC059564
GGGCAGTGGTGTAGGGCCGCAGCCGAACGCCCTTGCCGCCCGCCAGGATCACTGCGTACATGGGGAGTTCCTCCATCTGTCGTGTGATGAGCCGGGGTGGGGGGACGTGGGGATGCGTGGGGGGGTGGGGGTGGGGGCGCGGCGGTTCAGACGTTGTAGATGCCGGTCTTGTAGCGGGCCAGGTTGGCCGGGTCGCGGAAGAAGTCGACGGTGTGCGCCAGTCCCTGTTCCAGGCTGTGCGCGGGCTCCCAGCCGGTGGCGGCGGTGAGCCTGCTCGCGTCCGCGACGAGCCGCATCACCTCGGAGGCGGCCGGCCGCAGCCGTTCGGCGTCCTCGCGCACGTCGATCGGGGCGTCCATCACCTTGCCGATCAGCGCGACCAGGTCGCCGACCGAGATCTCGGTGCCGGTACCGGAGTTGAAGGTGCGGCCGACCACCTGTCCGGCGGGCGCGGTGCCCACCGCGAGGAAGGCCGCGGCGGTGTCCTTGACGTAGCTGAAGTCCCGGGTGGGGCGCAGGTCGCCGAGGGTGATGACGCGTTCCCCGGCCGCGACCTGGCCGATGACGGTGGGGATCACCGCGCGCATGGACTGGCGCGGCCCGAAGGTGTTGAAGGGGCGCAGGGTCACCACGGGGGTGCCGAAGCTCGCGTGGTAGCTGTCGGCGAGCCGGTCGCCGCCCGCCTTAGAAGCGGCGTACGGGGACTGCGTGTTGATCGGGTGGTCCTCGGTGATCGGGACGGTCTGCGCGGTGCCGTACGTCTCGCTCGTGGAGGTGTGCACGAGGCGGGGCGTGCCGAGCGCGCGGACCGCCTCCAGGACGTTGAGGGTGCCGGTGACGTTGGTGTCCACGTAGCTGTGCGGGGCCCGGTAGGAGTACGGGATCGCGATGAGGGCGGCCAGGTGGTAGGCGCAGTCGGCGCCGTCGAGCAGGCCGCGGACCGATCCGGGGTCGCGGACGTCGCCGAGGACGATCTCCACCTGGTCGAGGACGTCGGGGGCCAGGGTCTCCAGCCAGCCGTACGAGGAGAAGGAGTTGTACTGGGCCATGGCCCTGACCCGGTAGCCGCGGGCGACCAGGGACTCGGTGAGGTGGGAGCCGATGAAACCTTCGGCTCCGGTGACGGCTGCGAGCGGTGCGGAGGTCAAGCGACCTCTCCTTTCGGTGGGTGGTGCGGATACGTGCGGGTGTGGGTACGCGTCGGGTCGTCAGGCGTGGGGTGCGGGCCGGCCGAGGAGCCGCAGCGTGCACCCGATCAGGCACAGCGCGGCGCCGCCGCAGCAGAGCGGCAGGGCGGAGGGCCCCGGGGGCAGGCCGAGCAGGGTGACCGCGCCGGCGGTGCCCGCGGCGGCGAGGCAGATCAGGGCCGGGGCCCAGGCCATGCCGAAGGCCTGGAGCAGCAGGGCGCTCCACAGCGTGGCCGCGAGCAGGGGCAGGGTGGCGGGGCCGGCGCCGGTGAGCAGTCCGGCGGGGATCAGCGGGAGGGCGTAGGCGAGCAGGCAGAGGGCGAGTACACCGGCCGACCGCAGCCGGAAGGCGGCGGGGGTGGCGGACGCGCCGAGCGCGGCGGCGGAGAGGCCCCGGTAGCGGTAGAGCAGCCATTCGGCGGGCCCCATGCTCACGGTCAGCACGATCACGGCGTACGGTTCGCGGCGGCCCGCCAGCAGCACGAGCAGGGCGGCGGCCAGGCCGAACAGGCCGTACGGCAGGGAGCGCGGCAGCGGGGGTCCGGCGCCCTCGCCGGGCGCGGCCGGGGCGGCGTACTCGGTGCGCAGGGTCCGGCCGGCGGCGGCGACGGTGGCGGCCAGGGCGAGGAAGGTGAGTCCGGCGCGCACCGGCGGGCCGGGTTCCCACCAGGGCAGTACGGCGACGCCCGCGACGAGCGGACCGAGGGCGGCCAGCAGCAGCAGTTCCCGGCCCAGGACGAGCAGGACGCCGGCGGCCGCCAGGTAGAGCGACTGCGCGGCCGCCACCCAGGTGATCGGGGATCCGTGGGCGGGGATGGCGGCGGCCGCGGTGGCGAGCACGGCGCCGAGCGGGGCGCCGCGCAGCAGGGTGCGGGCGGCCTCGCGGCGGCCCACGACCATCCACAGGTAGGCGCGGTGGCCGAGGGCCTGGCCCCAGGCCCAGGAGAAGATCCCGGCGGCGACGAGCGCGGCGGCGTGCCGTCCGGGTTGCCACAGCGGTGCGGTGAGCAGGTAGGCGAGGGCGGGCAGGGCGAACAGGACGCCGCGCAGCAGGCAGCGCAGGTGGTCGGGCCGCCAGGGGTCGGCCGACCGGGGCGGTTCGGGGAAGACCCGGGGCACCCGTTCGTAGAGCGCGGCGGCGAGGGAGAAGATGTCGGGGTGGCCGTAGCGCTGCCGGATCGTGTCGGCGGACAGGCCGTCCGCTTCCAGCAGCGCGGCCACTTCGTACGGGTGGACGGCGGGTCCGACGCGGTCGGCCAGCTCGGCGGCCAGCTGGTTGACGGCCTCGCCGTAGCGCGCGGGGCCCGGGCCGGGCAGGGTCAGGGCGAGGGTGACGGCCTCGGCTCCCTGGCCCGGTTCGGGCAGGCGCAGACCGAGGGTGACGTGGTCGCCGCCGCCGCGGCGCGCGGTGGGCTGCTTGGGCAGGGCCAGCCGCAGCATCAGGGTGTCCTCCTGGCCGCCGGGCGGTTCGAGGTCCATGGGCCCGCTCATCCGGCGAGGCTCCCCGTGCTGGTGACCGCGTTGCTGTCGGCGTCATCGGGCGTCGGCCCGTCCGCCTTGGCCCAGGAGGGCACGGGGCGGCGCGGACGGTCGGCCACCGCGGCGGGCGCCTCGGGAGCGGGCACGGATGCGGCCGGAACGGGCGCGGAAGCCGCGGGCAGGGAAGTCCCCGGCGCCGAGGCCGCCGGCACCGGCGCTGCCGTGGCGGGAACCGCCGTCGCGCTGCGGGACTGGTCGGCGGCGGAGCGGGCGAGGGCGGGCAGTTCGAGGTAGATGGACCGGAAGGTGTCGATGGTCTGACGCAGCGTGAACTGTTCGATCACCCGCAGCCGGGCCTGCTCGCCCATCGCCGCGCGCCGCGGCGGATCGGCCAGCAGTTCCAGGGCGGCGGCGGCCATGGCGGCCGGGTCCCGCGGCGGCACCACCAGTCCCGCGTCGCCGACGGCTTCCCGTACGCCGCCCACGTCGGTGGAGACGGTCGCCCGTCCGCACGACATGGCCTCGATGAGCGTGAAGGGGAAGCCCTCGCTGATGCTGGAGAGCATCACGACGTTGCCCGCCGCGTAGGCGTCCTTGATGTCGTCGACCCGGCCCTCGAAGACGACGGCGTCGGCGTGCCCGAGCTCGCTGGCCAGTGCCTCGCACCGCTCCCGGTACGCCTCGCCGCCGCGCGGAGTGCCGCCGAACAGGCGCAGTCGCGCCTCGGGGACCTGGCGCCTGACCAGGTCGAAGGCACGTATCAGGGTCTCCAGGTCCTTGATCGGGTCGACCCGGCCGGCCCAGCTGAGCGTGGGCACCTCCGGCTCGGGCCCGGCCGGCGGGAACGCGGCGGGGTCGACGCCGTTGTAGACGGTGCGTATGGACTCCGGGTCGGCGCCGCCCTGTTCCTCCCACAGCCGGTTGTAGCGGTTGCCGGGGGTGATCAGGGCGGCCCTGCGGTAGCTCTCCTCGGCCAGCAGCCGGAAGAAGCCCAGGATGACGGCCTTCACCGGCCAGCGGTAGGGCGCGGTCCGGTAGCCGAGGAAGCGTTCGCGCAGGTAGACGCCGTGTTCGGTGAGCAGCAGCGGGACGTCGTGGCGTTCCAGTCCGGCCAGGCCGGGCAGGACGGCGACGCCGCCGCTGACCGCGTGTGCGACGCCGTCCTGCGGGGGTGGCGCGGCGAGCGGGCGCAGGGCGTGTTCCAGCAGGGAGGTGGCGGTGAGCGCGTCGCGCAGGGTGGGCCGGGCCTCGCGGACGGCCAGTCCCGGACGGTTCCACACCGCGGCGAGGATGGAGATCGCGCGGTTGCCGCGCAGGAAGGGGCTCAGTGCCCCGTCCCCGGCGGCTCGCGCCATCGTGTAGAGCGCCGGGGCGAATCCGGCCTCGGCATGCGGGTCGAGCAGGGCCGTGAGGAACCGCTCGTACGCGGCGGCCAGTCGGCGCTCGGCGCGCCCGCGGGGCCGCCGGCCCTCGGGCGGTGCGCCCCACATGGGGACCGACCGGACGCTGCGGACGTGTCCGGGCAGGTCCCAGGCCAGGGGTTCGCGGCCGGTGCCGGTGACCGCGATGACGTCGAAGTCGAGGTCGGGCATGCCCTGGACGAGCTGGTCGCACCAGACGCTGACGCCGCCGTGACTGTGCGGGTAGGTGCCTTCGGTGAGCAGGGTGACGCGCGTCGCGCCGGTGCGTCGCGCGCCGTGGTGAACGTGCATCGTGAGCTCCACGGCCGTGAATGTGGGGGTGGCCGCGGTCGGTGGACCTGGCCGTCCCGGCCGCGCAGGGGCGGCCGGGACCTCGTGTACGCCGGTCAGCAGCAGGTGACGGCGGTGTCGCGCCCGCGCAGGGCGTCGGGGACGTGGGTGCGCGGGCCGGGGAGGGTCGGCGGGGCCGGCCGGGAGGCGGTGCCCGGACCGGACTGCGCGCCGGTGGCGGCGGTGGCTGCCGCCGGAGTGCTCGTCGGCAGGGTGAAGGCGAGGGGCGCGCCGGCCGAGGCGGTCCAGCCGGAGACCCGGCCGGCGTACGGGCTGCCGAAGGCCGCGGTGCCCTGCCGGCTGCCGGCGAGGAGGGTCGCGGGGACGGTGAGGCCGTTCGGGGCCTGGACGGTGACGGTGTCGCCGATCCGGTACGCGGTGACCTGCCCGGTCCGGACGGCGTCCTTCCAGGCCGCGCGGCGCTGGAGTTCGGCGCCGATGTCGCTCATCCGCAGGTTCTCCACGGGCGTGTTGTCCGCGAAGAGGGCGTGGTAGCCGTCGAGGACCCCGTTCAGGACCGGGTAGGCGATGCGTTCCTCGGCGAGGTTGGACTGGTGGATGAAGTGCGGCTTCGGGTCGTTGGAGAGGACGTGGCCGAGCGCGGTGTGGATCTCCTGCGGCACGATGTGGGCGGCGTACCCGGTGGCCGTGTCGAGCGGTGCGGGCAGGCAGGTGGTGGTGTCGGCGTGGTCCTCGCAGATGCCGCTGCCGCCCTGGGACCGGGGCGTGTACACCCAGTTGTACTCGTCGACCTGCTCGGCGGCCTTGCCCGCGTTGTAGTAGACGTTCACCGGGTAGCGGGCGACCGTGGCGGCCGGGCCGACGCTTCGCTGCTCGGGGTCGCGGGAGTTGTCCGAGGCGAGCCACTTGATGCCGTTGTCGGCCAGGGCGAGCGCCAGGTTGGGGTTGTCCTGCGGCTGCTGCGGGAGCAGTTTCATGCCCGAGTGCTCGCCGGTGACGAGTTCGTCGTTGCGCAGCGGCAGTCCGGAGCTCTGGCCCCAGACGCGGTTGAGGGCGATCTCGTCGCTGATGGCGGTCCTGCCGACCCACTTGGTGGAGCCGCCCGGGTTGGTGGCGCACTTCCACGGCACCGCGCTGACGTCCTGCTCGCAGCCGAGGTAGGCGTGCGTGTAGGTGTGGTTGACCCAGCGGAAGCGGTCGCGCTGGGCCAGGAGGGTGTCGGCGAGCGCGTCGGCGCCGTTGTTGTCCTCGCGCTGGTCGAGGCTGCCGGCCCCGTTGTAGACCATGTCGAGGGTGAAGTTGCGCCCGTCCTGCCAGTCGGCGGCGTAGGCGGCGTCGGCGGCCGACATGCGGATCGGGTTCGGGGTGCCGGCGCCGTTCGCGCAGTCCACGTCGCCGGGGGTGCAGTTGAGGGTGCTGTCCCAGCGGTCGTCGGCGGCGAAGACGTCGTCGACGTGTACGGCGAAGTAGTTGCGGGACGCGCCCAGGTGGACCCCGCCGGTCATCCATTCGACGATGCCGCGGGCCAGCAGCCGGAACTGCTGCTGGTACTGGTTGTAGACGAAGGTGACGACGAGTTCGCGCCGTCCGTCGTGCCGGTACTCGCCGACCAGCGAGCCCCGTCTCGGCGTGCCGGGTATGGGTGCGTCGACGTACGTGGTGAAGTCGGCGCCGGGCGCCGGCTGGGCGAGGTACGCGTAGCTCTCGCCGACGGTGGGCGAGGTGTCCTCGAAGGGGACGGCGCCGTCGAGGTAGCCGAACGGGCCGCCGAGACCGGCCGGGGTGACCCCGGCCGAGACGCCGTCGAGGCTGCCCGCGTAGCCGCCGGAGGCGAAGTACTGGAGGCCGACCTGGGGCCGGGAGTAGGTGTACGCGTCGACCTGCGGGATGCCGTAGGCGCGCTCGTAGGCGGTCAGGGCCGCCATCTCGGCCGAGCCGGCCGGGAAGGGGTTGTCGTTGGGCAGGACGACGGCCTGGTACTTGGCGCGCGGCCGGCCGTCGACGGTGTCGGCGAGGAAGCCGGCGTCGATGGTGGGCCGCCCCCCGCGGGTGAGGTCGATCGCGGTGTACGGGGTTCCGGCCGAGTCCAGTTCGGCCGCGATGGCGGCGGTGGCCGGCCCGCCGTCGGTCACGACCAGCACCTTCAGGTCGGTGCGGGGCGCGGGGTTGTCGGCGTGTGCCGTCCCGGCGGGTAAGCCGAGCGCGGCGATGAGCGCGCCCGCCGTGAGCACGGCGGTGCGAATGGTGCGCTTCATGCGGTGAAGTCCCCTCCCAGGCAGGGGTGAGCACGGCTCGCACGGAGCGGACGCACCCCCTTGCGCGACGCCGGCGCCCCCTCAGAAGCCAGTCGTCGACGCATCCGTCGGGTCACATGGTGATGGCTGTGTGTAGCGTTTGTGATGGTCTCGCGAAAACCGGCGGAAAAGAGCAGGCGCACAATGGGGGCGCACAGCGGGGGTGACGGAGGGGCCGGAGCGGGCTCGGGGCGGTCGACGCGTAGGGGCCCGGACGCGCGCGGGGTGTTGCGCGCTGGTCCGGGCCCCGAGTGGTGCGTCCCGGCGGACCGGATCGGTCCGCCGGCCGGGCTCCACTGGTCGAGACCATGTGGACGCCCAACCTCCGGTGATTTCAAGCCACCGCCCTCGACGCGGTGGCCGGACGGTTCGTCAGGCGGCGGGCGTCAGGCGAGGGGCGTCAGGCGCAGAGCACGCGGGTCTCGGGCGTGTACACCGGACCACCGGTGGCGTTGCTGCTGTCGCTGAACTCCGCGTAGTAGTAGCTGTAGAAGCCGATGTTGCCGTTGCAGCCGGAGTCGGCGGCGACCTGGAGGGTCAGCGTGACGGTGCGGCTCTGGCCGGGCGGGATGGTGGCGCCGTAGTTCCCGCCGAGGTTGGCCGGACCGGTGCCGGCGCAGGAGGTGCTGCCGGAGGCGGTGGCGAGGGAACAGCCGGTGAAGCCGTACTTGAGGTCCGGGCGCTGGTTGGTCAGCCAGGTGGGGTCGATCGTCTGGTAGACGAACCAGATGTCGTAGCTCTTGTTGTTGGTGAGCGTCATCGACAGCTGCACCGTGCCACCGGGGGTGGTGGTGGCGCTGCTCGTGCTGAACGTCAGCGCGGCGGGCGCCGGGTCGGCGCTCGCGGCGGGAGCGAGGCCGAACACGGCGAGGACGAGGGCGAGGACGGCGGCGAGGCCCAGGCGGCCGGTCAGAGGTGATCTCATGGGGCCGGAGGCTAGGCAGAACACGCGTACGCCGTCTGCCCCGTCGGGCACGGCCGGCGCGCGGATCGGCCGGAAGTGTTTGTCCTGCGAAGGCCCTGTGGGGAACACGTGAAGGAAGATCACACACCGTATACGGGCAGCACACGGGCCGTGTCGCAAGAGTGTGGCCGGAGCGCCGCGGCCGGCGTCGCGGGATCCGCCCCTTTGGCTCGCACCTGACGTACGGGCGCGCGCGTCACCCGCTCGCCGGCATCGCGGGGCCCTGGCATTCCCGGCCAACCCGCCGCCTTTCAGCCCGTGGAGACGTGGGAGGCCGGGAGGCGCAGAAGATGCCCGGCCGAGTCGCTCGCCGTCCTCGGTGAGGCTCACGGACACCGGGCGCTCGTCATGGCTACTTTGAAGCCGTGCCGCCGGTCAGCCGGCGGCGAGAGACCCGCCGCAACGACCCGGGAGAACTCCGTGAGCGACACCTCCACCCCCCGCCCCGAACTCGAACCCGCGGCCGCCCGGTTCGCCGAGGCGACCGCGAACCCGCCCTACCTCTTCGACCTCGGGCCGGTCGAAGGCCGCAAGGCCATCGACGAGGTGCAGTCCGGCGAGGTCGCCGCACCCGCCGTCCACGAGGAGTGGATCACCGTTGCCGGCGGACCCACCGGGTCGGTCAGGGCCCGCATCGTCCGCCCGGCCGACGCCATCGGCCGGCTGCCCGTCATCGTCTACGTCCACGGCGCCGGCTGGGTGTTCGGCAACGCCCACACGCACGACCGCCTGGTGCGCGAACTCGCCGCCGGCGCGAACGCGGCGGTCGTCTTCCCCGAGTACGACCTCTCCCCCGAAGCCCGCTACCCGGTCGCCATCGAGCAGAGCTACGCGGTCGCGCGCTGGGTCACCACGGACGGCGCCGACCACGGGCTCGACGGCTCGCGCATCGCGGTGGCGGGCGACTCGGTCGGCGGCAACATGAGCGCCGCGCTCACCCTCATGGCCAAGGAGCGCGGCGACGTCCGCTTCGTCCAGCAGGTGCTCTTCTACCCGGTCACCGACGCCGCGTTCGACACCGGCTCGTACCACCAGTTCGCCGAGGGCTACTACCTGCGCCGCGACGCCATGCAGTGGTTCTGGGACCAGTACACGACCGACGCCGGCCGGCGGGCCGAGATCACCGCCTCCCCACTGCGCGCCACCACCGAACAGCTGAAGGACCTCCCCCCGGCCCTGGTCATCACGGCGGAAGCCGACGTCCTGCGGGACGAGGGCGAGGCGTACGCGAACAAGCTGCGCGCCGCCGGCGTCCCGGTGACGGCCGTCCGCTACCAGGGCGTCATCCACGACTTCGTGATGCTCAACGCGCTGCGCGGGACCCACGCCGCCGAAGCCGCCATCCAGCAGGCCGTCCACACGCTCCGCACCGCGCTGCACAACTGACCGGACCTCGCGGCGGCTGGATGGAGCGCTCTCATACACGCAGGATGTGACTGCCGGCCCGGGCGTAGCGCTGCGCCTCGGCCAGCGGCAGGTCGCTGTCGGTGACGATCGCCTCGAACTCCCGGAAATCCGCGAACCGGCAGAAACTCACCGCGCCGAACTTCGTGTGGACGCCGCTGAACACCTTGCGCCGCGCCGCCTTCATCGCCTGCGCCTTGATCTCGCCCACCGCCGGATCCGGCGTCGTCAGGCCGTGCTCCCGGGAGATCCCGTTCGCGCCCACGTACGCCACGTCGATGACGAATCCGGACAGCATCCGTGACACCCACGGGCCCACCGTCGCCTGCGAGCACCCCCGGACCTGACCGCCCAGCATCAACACCGTCACGTTGTCCCGCGCGCTCATCGACTGCGCGGTCGCCAACGACGCGGTCAGCACCGTCAACGGCCGGTCCCGGGGCAGCGCCTCCGCGATCAGCTGCGGGGTGAACCCCTCGTCGATGAACACCGTCTCCGCCGGCCCCAACAGCCCCGCCGCGGCCGCCGCGATCCGTCTCTTCTGCGGAACGTGGCGGTTCGTGCGCGTCGCCAGCGTCGTCTCGTACTCCCGGCTCTCCACCGGGTAGGCGCCGCCGTGGGTTCGCCGCAGCAACCCGTAGGACTCCAGCAGCCGCAGGTCCCGGCGTATCGTCTCCGACGACACCGCGAGCTGCGTGGCCAGTCCCGCCACCTCGACCGACCCCTTGGTGCGTGCCTGCGAGAGTATGACGCGCTGCCGTTCGTCGACTTCCATGACCCCTCCTGCGTCGTGCCCGGTTACCGTTCGATCTGAACGCAGGAGGGGCCGCAAGACCAGGGGTTGCGTCCATTCATCACCGCCAGGTGCCGAGGTCTCCGTCGATCGTGGCTACGGCGGCCGCGAAGTCGGCGTCCGATCCGGCGCAGACGGCTGCCGCCGCCCGGGAGCCGAAGGTCAGCATGTCCCGGGCCTGCTGACACGTGATGTCGGACGGCCCGATGACCCCGAGGGCTCCGACCGCCTGGAGCCAGGCCAGCATCGCGGCCATGAAGGCGTCTCCCGCGCCGATCGTGTTGACCACCTCGACGCGGACGGCCCGCACCTCCGCCTCGCCGCCGGACGGCAGGAACGCCGTGCTCCCCCCGGCCCCGCGGGTGAGGACCACCAGCGGTCCGGAATCGGCGAGGACACGGCACACCGCCGCCGGGTCCCTGCCGGGCCACAGCCCGACCGCGTCCTCGTCGCTGATCTTGATCAGATCGGCCCGGCCGCACAGCTGCCGCAGGCGCTCGACGGTCCGGCGGTCGTCGAGCGCCCGGTGCCGGCGCACATTGGGGTCCACGGCCAGGACCGTGCCGGACGACTCCCGGACGGCGTCGGCGACCGCGTCCGCGGCGGGTTCCACCACCGCCGCGAGGCCGCCCACGTACACGGCGTCGAAGCGGTCCAGCCCGCCGAGGGGAGGCGGGGGCTGGAAGGTCGCGGTCCGGTCCGTGTGGAAGACGTAGTCCGCGCCGTGGCGGCCGTCGCCCGCCAGCGCGAGGGCCGTGGGCAGGGGCGAGCGGCCGCACAGGGACAGGTCGACCCCGGCGCCGAGGAGCCTCTCCTCGGCGGCCGCGGCGAAGGCGTCCCCGCCGAGCGTGCCGGCGAAGCTCACCGGAACCCCGATGCGTGCCAGGCACACCGCGACGTTGGCCGGTGCTCCGCCGGGCACGGCCGCGTACGTTGCGGACCGCCCGCTCACGGGCACGAGGTCCGTCAGTGCCTCGCCCGTCACCAGGACCGAGCCGGCGACGGCCGTCACGGCCGCACCACGATCTTGCGGCCCGCGCCGGCCGCGAACCGCTCCAGGGCGGCCGGATACTGCTCCAGCGGCAGTCTGTCGCTGATGAAGACATCGGCGTCGATGACCCCCGCGGCGAAGAGCGCGGCGGCACGCTCGTAGCTGTGCAGGACCGCCATGGACCCGGTGATGGTGATCTCCTGGCGGTAGACGCGGTACGGCTCGATCACCGCCCGGGCCGCGTGGTCGGAGACTCCGAACTGCAGGAAGGTGCCGCCCTTGGCGACCCGTCCGAGACCGTCCTGGATGGCCGCCGCGTTTCCGGTGGCGTCGATCACCACGTCCCAGCCGAGCGGACGGTCCAGTTCCGCGCCGTCGGCCGCGGTGCGTGAGCAGCCCAGCCGCCGTGCGGTGGCGAGTCGTTCGGGATTGACGTCCAGGACGTCCACGCTCGCGGCGCCGGTGCGCTTCGCCAGCTCCAGCATCATCAGCCCCATGGTGCCCGAGCCGTAGATCAGGACTTCGGCGCCCAGCGTGCCCTTGAGGACGTCGTAGCCGCGTACCGCGCAGGAGAGGGGTTCGATCAGCGCCGCGTCGCGTACGTCCACGTGCTCGGGCAGGCGCACGCAGTTCGCCACGGGCGCCGCCGCGTACTCGGCGGCGCCGCCCGCGACGGTCACCCCGAGGGCCGCGAAACGGTCGCACAGGTTGGCGCGGCCGATCCGGCAGTAGCGGCACTCGTGACAGGGCAGCGAGGGGTCCACGGCCACCCGGTCGCCGACCGCGACCTCCGAGACGTCCGCCCCCAGGGCCACCACCGTGCCGGCGAACTCGTGGCCCGGCACGAGGGGCAGGGAGGGCGCGTGCTCGCCCCGCAGGATGTGGAGGTCGGTGCCGCACAGCCCGCAGGCGGCGACCTCCACCACGACGTCGCGCGGGCCGGGGGTGGGATCGGGCACGGTGGTGACCGACACCTTCCCCGGTGCTTCGATGACCGCAGCCTTCACTTCACAGCTCCCAGCGACAGGCCCTGGACGAGCTTGTCCTGGGCGGCGAATCCGGCGGCGAGCACCGGCAGGGACACGACGACGGAGGCCGCGCACAGCTGGGCCAGGAACAGCCCCTGGCTGGTCACGAACCCGGTGAGGTGGACGGGCGCCGTCCCCGCCACGACACCCGTCAGCACCCGGGCGAACAGCAGCTCGTTCCAGCTGAAGATGAAGCAGATCAGCGAGGTCGCCGCGATGCCCGGGCCCGCGATGGGGGCGACCACCCGCAGCAGGATCGTCGGCAGCTTCGCGCCGTCCATCTGCGCGGCCTCGATGATGGAGACCGGGACGTCGGCCAGGAAGGACTGCATCATCCACACGGCGATCGGCAGGTTCATGGAGGTGTACAGGATGACGAGGAGCCAGATGTTGTCCAGCAGGCCCGTGTTCTTGGCGAAGAGGTAGACCGGCAGCAGTCCCGCCACCACCGGCAGCATCTTGGTGGACAGGAAGAAGAACATCACGTCGGTCCACTTCCTGACCGGCCTGATGGACAGCGCGTAGGCCGCCGGCAGTGCCAGGAGCAGCACGAGCAGCGTGGAGACCACGCTGGCGGTGACCGAGTTGGCGAGTGCGGCCCAGGGGGTCGCTCCGCCGGCGGCGCCGAAGAACGTCCGGTACGCGTCGAGGGTGAGCGGCGCCCACAGCGAGGGCGGGTTGGTCGCCGCGTCGCTCTCGGAGTGGAACGAGGTGAGGACCATCCAGACGGCGGGCAGGGCGAAGGCGATCCCGACGAGCCAGGCGACGGCGCCCAGCGCGGCGCCGCGGCGTCGGGCCCTGCGGGCGGCCGGCGGCAAGGCCGCCTTCGGCAGGGTACGGGGCTTCGTGCGGACGGCGGTCGTCGTCATGCGCGGCTCACCTCCTGGGTGAACAGGGAGGAGACGACGCGCAGGGCGAACGTCGCGATGACCATCGTGCCGATCACGACCAGCACACCGGCCGCCGAGGCCAGCCCGTACTCGTGGGCCTGGTAGAAGGTCTGGTAGATCGTGTAGGGGAGGTTCGCGGTGCCCAGGCCGCCCGAGGTGATCGTGAACACCGCGTCGAAGTTCTGCACCACGTAGACGGAGCCCAGGAGCACGCCGAGTTCGATGTAGCGGCGCAGGTGGGGCAGGGTCAGGAAGCGGAACGTCTGCCAGGGGCCGGCCCCGTCGAGGCGGGCGGCCTCGATCGTCTCCGCCGGGCGGCTCTGCAGTCCGGCGAGCAGGATCAGCATCATGAAGGGCGTCCACTGCCAGATCAGCGAGACCTCCACGGCCGCCAGCGGCATGTCGGAAATCCAGTCCGGCTGGGGCGCCGCCTCGACACCGAGGACCTTCGCCGCCCAGGACAGCATCCCGTTGAGCAGGCCGTACTCGGGGTTGTAGAGGGCGTGCTTCCACAGCAGCGCGGCGGACACCGGCACCAGCAGGAAGGGGGTGATGTAGAGGGTGCGGACGAGCCCCCGGCCCCGGAACGTACGGTCCAGCAGCAGCGCCAGGACGAGCCCCAGTACGACGGATACGACGACCACCGTCGCGGTCAGCAGGACGGTCGTCACGACGGACTCGCGCAGGGCGGCGTCCGTGGCCACGGTCGTGAAGTTGGAGAGGCCGGTGAACCGCCGGGCTTCCGGGTCCAGTGAGTTCCACTGGAAGAGGGAGATCACCAGGGTGGCGACGAACGGCAGCTGGGTGACGCCGATCATGAAGATCAGCGCGGGCAGCAGCGGCGCGCGCCTCGCCCAGACACGGGGTCCGGCGGCCCGGCCCCGGGCTCCCCGGCCACGGGGGCGGAGGGCGGGCGCCGTCCGGGTTTCGGCGGACACGGTCACTTCTGCTTCGCCCCCACCTTCTCCGCCAGCGCCTGCGAGGTGGCGAGCGCCTCGTCGACGGTGCCCCGGCCGGCGATGGCGGCGCTGATCTCCTGGGACACCTTGGTGCCGAGGTCGGTGAACTCGGGGATGCCGACGAACTGGATGCCCGCCGTGGGGCGCGGCTGGGTGCCGGGGTTCCGCGGGTTCGCGCCCGCGATGGCGTCCATGGTCACCTTCGAGAACGCGCCCGCGATCTTGTTGTACTCGGGGTTCGCGTACGTGGAGGCGCGCTTCCCGGCGGGCACGCTCGACCAGCCGATCTCCTCGCCCACCAGCTCCTCGTACTTCTGGCTGGACGCCCAGGAGATGAACTTCCAGGCGTTGTCCGGGTTCTTCGAGGCCTTCTGGACGCCCCAGGCCCAGGTGTAGAGCCAACCGGAGCTCTCGGTCTTCTCGACCGGCGCCGGCGCGTAGCCGATCTTGCCCTTGACGGGGGAACCGGCCGCTTCGAGCGAGCCTGCGGCGGCCGTCGCGTCGTACCACATCGCCGTCTTGCCCTGGGTGAGGTTGTTGAGGCACTCGGCGTAGCCGGACTGGGCGGCGCCAGCCTCGCCGTGCCGTCGGACCAGGTCGACGTAGAAGTTCGTCGCCCTCTTGAACTCGGGCGAATCGAGCCGCGCCTTCCAGTCCTTGTCGAACCACGTGCCGCCCATGGTGTTGACCACGGTCGTCAGCGGCGCGATCACCTCGCCCCAGCCGGGCAGGCCGCGCAGGCAGATGCCCTTCATGTCCTTCCGCGCGCCGTCCGCCCTGGCCGCGAGGTCGGCCACCTGCTGCCAGGTGGGCTTCTCGGGCATCGTGAGACCGTGCTCGGCGAAGACGTCCTTGCGGTACATCAGGAACGACGACTCGCCGTAGAACGGCTCCGCGTACAGCTTCCCGTCGGCGGCGGTGAGGGACTGCCTGAGCGGCGGCAGGATGTCGTCCTGCTGGAACGCCGTGTCCTTGGCGGCGTAGTCGTCGAGGGCGTGGAGCCAGCCGTTCTTGGCGTAGAAGGGCACTTCGAAGTTGCTGATGGTCGCCACGTCGTACTGGCCGGCCTGGTTGGAGAAGTCCTGGCTGATCTTGTCGCGTACGTCGTTCTCGGGCAGCACCGTGAAGTTGACCTTGATGCCGGTCTCCTTGGTGAAGTGCTCGGCGGTGAGCTTCTGCAGGTCGACCATCTGCGGGTTGTTCACCATCACGACGTTGACGGACGTGCCGTTCCCCGCCGGGGAGCCACCGCCGGCTCCGCCGCACGCGGCGAGCATCAGCGACACGGTTCCGGCGGCGGCGATGCCCCCGCAGAACCGCTTCGGTGCACCCCTGTTGGCCATACGAGTCTCCTGACTGTCGGAACGGTCGGAACGGCCTGTATCGCCTGGATATCTCCGTTCACGGATCCGCCATTCGGAGTGACAGACACGTTTCTACAGCGGCGGGCGGGAAGTGGCGAGGGCGTCCGGTGGTGGGGCGATGCCCGCTTGATGACCGTTTCCGATACGGTTTTCGCAGCTCAGCGGGCATGCAGGGGCGATCGGCGGCGGTCCCGGTGACCGTTTGGGGGTCCCGGGGCGCCCGAAGTGGTGCCCGCTCGGCGATCCGTTCGAGAGGGCGGGCACCGCATGCGCCGAATCGGTGGTGCCGCGCCCCGGTTGCCTCCCGTCCGGTCACCCGGGGGCGGCCCTGACCCTCAGCGTCGGCCCGGGCGGACCCCGCCGTCGTCCACCCGGCGTGCCCGTGCGATCGCCGCGGCGAACGACATCACGGACGCGGCGGTGATCCGGGCCACCTCGACCTCGGACGGGCTCAGGTCGAGCGCCTGGGCGGTGCGGACCACGCTCCACCCCATCGCGAGGAGCCGGTGCACCACCGCCGGCCGCTCGGTGTGAGGGACGCGTACCTTGGCGCCCGCGATCACCTGGGTGACCGTGGGCGTGACGTCCTGGCGCATTCGCCTGATCTGCACGTGCAGGCTCCGGCGCTCGGCCGGTGTGGTGCCGCCCCAGATCCCCTCGGACTCGTCCATGCCCATGGACAGGCATTCCTCCCGGACCCGGCACCGGCCGCAGAACCCCTTCGCCGCGCGGACTTGGCCGTCCCTCAGAGCGGACCCGTGGACGGGAAAGAAGAGCCGGGCCTCGGCACTGTTGCAGGCGGGTTCCCGTAGCCCGTCCGTCAGGCCGCCCTGCCGCTGGGTACGTGTCATCACGCTTCCTTTCTCCATCGGGTCCGTGGTGAGCCGCGTCGCCGCGGTGACGGCACCTCTCCGACGAGATCAGTCATTCGAGGAACAGCGGTGCCGAAAGACCCCTCAACGAACAAACGTGATGCCGCGCCCCTGGGTTCACCGGTCGGCCGAGGTCCAGGACGGACTACTGTGCGGCGGCCACCGGGAGGGTCACCTCGAAGCGGCAGCCGTGGTCCACGTTGCGTACGCCGGCCCGCCCGGAGTGCGCCTCCACGATGCCGCGCACGATGGCCAGGCCCAGGCCCGCTCCGCTGAGCCGCGCGCCCTGCGGCTGGACTCCGCGCCACCCGGTGTCGAAGACCCGCGGCAGGTCCTCCTCCGGAATGCCGCCGCAGCCGTCGGACACGGCGACCACGACCGTTCCGTCGTCGCCGGGCTCGGCCATGATCGCGACGGTGCCGTCGGCGGGGGTCCGGTGCACGGCGTTCGTCAGCAGGTTCACGAAGACGCGCGTCATCTCCCGGCCGTCGACCTCGACCGGCAGCCGGGTGACCTCGTCCCCGACGAGGCGGACGCCCCGCTCCCGGGCGAGGGGGTCCACGCCCGCGAGGGCGTCGCCGATCAAGTCGTACACGGACATGCGGCTGCGCGTCAGCGCGAGGGCTCCGGCGTGGATGCGGGAGAGTTCGAAGAGGTCGCCGACCATGCTGTTGAGGCGGTCCGCCTCCGTGCGGATCTGGCGGTAGTACCGCTCGGGGTCGCTCGCCACCCCGTCCTCCAGCGCCTCGGCCATGGCGCGTACGCCGGCCAGCGGGCTGCGCAGGTCGTGGGAGATCCAGGCGACGAGTTCCCGGCGTGAGGTCTCCAGCATCCGCTCGCGCTCACGGGATTCGGCCAGTTTGGCGCTGGTGGCGGCGAGTTCCCGGGCCAGGGCCTCCATCTCCGCCGTACCGGAGCCCTCCGGCGCGGCGAACGAGCCGCCTTCGCCGAAGGACCGCGCGGCCCGGGTCAGCTCGTTGCTGCGGGCGACGACCCACCTCCCCAGGACGTGCGCCGTCCCCATGGAGACCAGCGCGGCCATCGCCACGACGAAGGTGACCACCGTCAGGTCGTGCTCGGAGAGGAACATGGCCCAGGCCACGGCGAGCGTCCCGGCCAGCATCGCCGTGACGGCGACCCCGGCGACGACGGTCAGCGAGACGACCACGGAGAGGTGCCGCACCATACGGAGGATCACGGCGCCGAGGACGCCGGCGCCCGCCGCGCCGGCGAAGGCGTACAGGGCGATGAGCAGGATGTCGTTCATCGTGCGTTCAGCTTTCTTCACCGGTGGGCTGGAAGCGGTATCCGACGCCCCAGACGGTCTGGATCAGGCGGGGCACCGCGGGGTCTTCCTCGATCTTGCTGCGGAGCCGTCTGGCGTGGACGGTCACGGTCGACATGTCGCCGAACTCCCAGCCCCAGACGTCACGCAGGAGCATCTCGCGGCTGATGGCCGTGCCCGGGTTGCGCATGAAATGGACGAGCAGGTCGAACTCCCGCAGGGTGAGCGGCAGTTCGTCGCCCCCCTTGGTCACCCGTCGGGCCACCGGATCCACCACCAGGTCGGCGGCCCGCAGCAGCGGGCCCGCAGCGCGGTCGGCCGAGGCCGCGGACCGGCGCAGTACGGACTCCACGCGCAGGGTGAGTTCGCGGGCGCTGAACGGCTTGGTGACGTAGTCGTCGGCGCCGACCTCGAGGCCGAGGATCCGGTCCTCCTCGTCGCCGCGCGCGGTCAGCATGATCACGTGGGGCGAGGGACGGCTCCGGCGCAGGGTGCGGCAGACCTCGATCCCGTCCATGCCGGGCAGCATCAGGTCGAGGACGACGAGGTCGGGGTGGTTCCGCGCGGCGCTCTCCAGCGCCTGGAGTCCGTCGGCGGCGTTGTCCACCTGGAATCCGGCGTTGACGAGGTAGCCGGTCACGACTTCCGACACGGTGGGGTCGTCATCGACGACGAGGATGCGGCGCGGGGGGACAGTTTGCATACGGGCAGCCTCACATGTCCGCAGGCGCCCCCGCCACGCGGGTCCGCGGGGGCCTCGCGCCTGCCGGGGATCGCCCGGGTCCGGCGGCCGTCGAGGGCCGGACCCGGGCACAAGTGCTAGCGGCCGCGCTCGATCTCGAAGTGGTCGATGCGCTGGCCCGTCTCGGCGAGGGCGCTGACCTTCAGCTTCGGGTGGCGCCCCGTCTCGACCTCCACCGCGAGGAACGAGTAGTTGGTGTACCGGACCCGGGACCACTCGACGGTCTCGGTCGCCTTCGTGCCGCCCTTGGCCCAGTGGTAGGTGTCCACGCTGTCGCGGTCCGCGACGTGGCCCTCGTACGAGTCGGGGACCGGGAAGCTGTACAGCGAGCGGCCCGCCGCGCCGGCCGTGACGTACACGATTCCGTCCCGGGTCGGGTCGGTGCGCTCGCCGATCGGGACCTTGCGGCCGACCTTGTTGCCCTTGATGGCGTCGGTGCGCTCGTACACGTGGTTGTGGCCGTTGATGACCAGGTCCACCGTGTGCTTCTCGAACAGCGGCACCCACGCGTCGCGGACGCCGCCCTCGGAGGCGTGCGAGCTGGTGGTGGAGAACGCGCAGTGGTGGAAGAAGACCACGATGAAGTCGACGTCGCGGTTGTGGCGGAGCTCGCCGAGGCGCCGGTCCAGCCAGGCGGTCTGCTTGCCGCCGCTGATGCCGAAGTTGGCGGGGATCTCGTACGAGATGTCGTTCGCGTCGAGCGCGATGACGCCGACGTTGCCGTGCACGAAGGAGTAGACGCCGGGCTGGTTGACCGGGTCCGGGCCGTTGTCGGGCAGGGACCAGCGGGCGTTCTGGCCGCCGTAGCCCTGCGGCGAGTACCAGGCCTCCATGTCGTGGTTGCCGGTCGTCACCATCCACGGCACGGACTTGGCCACCGACTCGGTCTGCGCCAGGAACTGGTCCCAGGCGCGGGCGTCGTAGGTGTCGCCCGAGGTGCCCGAGCCCGAGGAGTCGGCGTAGCAGATGTCGCCCGCGTGCAGGTGGAAGGCCGGGTTCTGGGCCATCAGCACCGCGTCGTTGGCCAGGGCGTGGTAGCTCACGCCCTGGTCGCCGAAGGCGGTGAAGGTGAAGTTCTCGGCGCGCGAGGGCGCGGTGGTGAAAGTGCCGAGCGTGCCCAGGTTGCGGTGGTCGGCCGGGTCGAAGCCGTCGTGGCCGACACCGTAGTAGTACGTCTGCCCGGGCTTCAGCCGGTCCAGGCCCACGTGCAGGTAGAACTGCTCGGCGGCCGCGATCTTGCCGCCGTTCAGGACGGGGGTGCTCAGGTGGCGCACCTCGGCGTCGATCTTCCGGCTCAGCGCCCAGGGGCTGGTGCCGATGCGCAGGTACGGCTTCCTGACCGCGAAGGGCACCTGCCAGGAGACCCGCATCTGGGTCTTGGGGTCGGCGCCGTACTGCAGGTGGCGGCCGAACGGTGCGGTCAGCGAGCCGTCGACGCCGCGGCGCTCGGAGGAGACCGGTACGGCCGGAGCCGCCGCGTAGGCGGGCGAGGCGGCGCCCGCGCCGAGGCCGACGCCGGCCACGGCCGCGGTCACCGCGCCCGCGCGCAGGGCGCCGCGCCGGGTGAACTTGGCGCGCAGGTAGTCGTGCTGCTCGGCCATGCTCATGCGGGAGGCGAGCTTCTGGGGGATACCGAAATCGGGAAGGTCCATGACGCGCAACATCCTCTCGTCGGGCGACGCGAATCCCACTACCGGGTGAACGAGGGGGATACGGAGCCCCATGTGACGTCCAGAAATCTTCGCGAACCGGGCCGCCGATCGGGGCGGGGACAGGCCGAAGAGGATCGCGCACAGCCCCCGCTCGGCCGCACTGCGGACGTTTCCGGCCAGATCCGCAGTTCTCCGCACGGCACGGGGCACGCTCAGTAGCGTGGTTGGCGCTAACGGTCCGGCGCCGGGCACGACATGGGCACCGGACACAGACGTACGGAGCGAGGGAGCGGGCGCCGATGGCGAATGTGGAAGTGTCCCTGAAGGAGATCATGACCTCGATCGAGGGCGCGCTGGGAGCGGCTCTCGTCGACTACACCAGCGGGATGGCGCTGGGGACCCTCGGCGGCGGCAAGGACCTCGACCTGATGGTCGCCGCCGCGGGCAACACCGATGTGATCCGGGCGAAGGTCCGCACCATGGAGATGCTGGGGCTGCAGGACGGGATCGAGGACCTGCTGATCACGCTCGGCACCCAGTACCACCTCATCCGGCTGCTCGGAGGCAACGGCATGAACAACCTGTTCCTGTACCTCGTACTGGACAAGCACCACTCGAACCTGGCCATGGCGCGCCATCAGCTGAAGCGCGTCGAGGCGGCCCTGGAGCTCTAACGCCGTCTTCCGGGCCCTCGCATGCCCAGGAGTTGAAGAATTCTTCAACTGGCCATATCGGAAAGTGGTCAAACTCGGGCAGGCGTGGGCCCTGCGGGCGCGATGATGGGCAGGACAGCTGTCCGAGGACCGGAACTCCGGTGCGGGAGAGCACCGTTGAGGGCGATGGCGGGAGCATGCGTGGGAATGCAGGTACCCCTGTACCAGGCGAAGGCCGAGTTCTTCCGCATGCTCGGGCATCCCGTCCGCATCCGGGTACTGGAGCTGTTGCAGAGCGGTCCCCGGCCCGTGCGCGAACTCCTCGCCGAGATCGACGTCGAGCCGTCGAACCTCTCCCAACAGCTCGCGGTGCTGCGGCGGTCCGGCATCGTCGTCTCCGTCCGTGAAGGGGCGACGGTGAGCTACGCGCTCGCCGGCGGCGACGTCGCCGACCTGCTGAGGGCGGCCCGCCGCATCCTCACGGAACTGCTGGCCGGCCAGAGCGAACTCCTCGCCGAGCTGCGGCAGGGCGAGCCCGGGGCGGTCCGTACCGGCGCGGAAACCGGAACGGGCGCGAGCGCCACTCCGTGACGGCGGCCGGAACGCCGCCCACTCGCTTCCGGAGAAGGACTCGAACCACCCGCGCGACCGCCTGAGGCACGCTCAGGAACCCGGCGAGGAACCGGGGGTGGTCAGCGCTGAGGGACGACGACGCGCGAGGTCGGCGCGAGTCGGACTCCAATCGCGCGCGAGGGCGCCTGGTTACCTTCGGAACAGCGATGGCACGACCAGCACACTCAGGGGGGAACGTGAACCAGACGCCCACCACCTGCCGCGGCGCGGAGTCCCCTGAGTCCGGCGCGCCCGCACCGCGCGCCACCGTCCTTGTCTCCCGCGAGCCCGTACCGGCCCTCCGCATGCCGGACGCCGAGGCCGAGTTCACCGCTCGCCCGCTCGACTTCGCGCACCGCGCCGAGCGTGCCGAGCCACCCGGCACCGTACGTGCCCCCTCCACGACGACCTGTCGGCCACCGCGGTGACGCATCCCCGCCTCAGCCCAGCGCCCTCCCCACCGTCCCGGCGCGCCACCCGAACACTTCCCGTCCACCACCCGAGTACGAGCCGGAATTCCCTGCTGCCGCAGGGAGAGATGAGAGCGAAATGAATCCCGAGCGCACCCTGGTGCTCGTCGGTGCGACCGACGAGACCGTGCGGAAGGCCCACGACCTGGGGCTGAGCGTGCTGTTGCTGCAACACCCCACCAAGGTGAGCGAGGAGCAGAACCGGCTCGCGGCGGCCGTCGAGGTCGTGGACTTCACTGACTGGTCGCTGGTCGAGCCCCTGGTGCGCGCCTGGCACGAGAGCCCCGGTTTCGCCGCGGCCACCTCCCTGACGGAGCCGGGCCTCGAGAACGCGGGCCGGATCAACGACCTGTACGGGCTCGGCGGGACCGGTTACGAGGTCACCGCCCGGATCCGCGACAAGGCCGCCATGCGGCGGTACGTCGCCGAGCACGACCCCGAGCACGCCGTCGGCGCGCAGCCGCTGCGGACCCGCGAGGACCTGGACTCCTTCGGGGCCTCGTACGGCTTCCCCTTCATCGTCAAGCCCGTCGACGCCACCGCGAGCATCGGCGTCCAGCGGGTCGAGGGGCCGCAGGACGTCGACCGGATCTGGGACGAGGTCGCCCGGCTCTCCGGCACCCGCACCGACCGCGTGTCCTCCCTGTTCGTCCTGAAGGACTTCCTCATGGAGGAGTTCCTGGACGGGCCCGAGTTCAGCGTCGAGTCCTTCAGCTACGCGGGCCGCCACGTGATCGTCACGATCACGGAGAAGTTCACCTCCGACGGCCACTTCGCCGAGCTGGGCCACGCGGTTCCGGCCCGCCTGTCCGAGGCCGACGAGGACGCGGCGCGCGCGGCGGTAAGCGGCTTCCTCGACGTGATGGGGCTGCGCGACGGCGTGTGCCACACCGAGATACGCCTGACCCCCAAGGGCCCGCGCGTGATCGAGGGCCACAACCGGATCGGCGGCGACGCCATCCCCGAGCTGGTGCGGAGCGCGTTCGGCGTCGACCTGAACACGCTCGCGATCGCCCACCCCTTCGGTCTCGCCGAGGAGCTGCCCGACCGTCCGCTGCCCCGCGGCGGCGCCTGCGTGCGCACCCTGGTCGGCGCGCCCGGCACCCGGGTGGAGTCCGTCGCCGGGGTCGAGGAGGCGCGCGCCGCCGAAGGCGTGATCGACGTACGCGTCAGCGCCCGGCCCGGCGACGACGTACGGGCGCTCAAGGACAACTGGGACCGGCTCGGTCTGATCGCCGTCGCCGCCGAGGACGCCACGGCCGCGATACGCCGCGGGGCCGAGGTGATCCGCGAGCACATCCGGATCACCCTCGCCCACCCCGACGGAACGACCGTCCTCGCGGAGCCGGCCGAGGTCGAGCCGCGCGCGAACCTGCTGATCCTGCACCGCAATCCGCTGGGGCCGTTCCCGTACCGGTCCTGGCTGCCGGAGCACACCGGCGACATCTTCGTGCTCGCCGACCGCGGCAAGATCGAGCTCGCCGGCGAGAAGGTGCCGGACGGCCCCCTCGACTTCACCGGCCTGGA
The DNA here is from genome assembly GCF_042735575.1 of Streptomyces sp. NPDC059564. NCBI lineage: Bacteria > Bacillati > Actinomycetota > Actinomycetes > Kitasatosporales > Streptomycetaceae > Streptomyces > Streptomyces sp. NPDC059564. Next base: position 22,879 of record NZ_JBHWBP010000047.1, read on the forward strand.
GGTCTTCGACGACTTCGACGCGGACGAGGTCGACGCCCGCGCCGCCGAACTCATCGCCGCGCACGGCATCACGGGCGTGACCGCGCTGCACGAGGCGGACATGCTGCGGGCCGCGCAGCTGCGCGAGCGGTTCGGGCTGGCGGGCGCGTGGTACGACGACGTGCTGCCGTTCCGCGACAAGGCGCTGATGAAGGAACGCGCGGACGAGGCGGGCATCGAGATCGCGGCCTGGACCTTGGCGCGGACCGCCGACGAGGCCCGACGGTTCGTGGCCGAGCAGGACTTCCCGGTCGTGTTCAAGCACCGCAACGGCTTCAACTCGATCGGCCTGCTCATCCTGGAGGACGAGGCCGCCTTCGAGGAGTGCCTCACGGAGGTGTACGGCGCCGGCGAGCGGGACGACGTACTGCTGGAAGACTTCGTTCCGGGCCGCATGTGCCATGTCGACGGTCTGGTGGTCGACGGACGGGTGGCGCTGGCCTGGCCCTCGCAGTACCAGTACGACCTGGCCTCCTTCGGCTCCGACGCGGGCCCGCGCATCGACCTCACCCTCGACCCGGACGACCCGCTGACGCCGCGTCTGCTCGGCCTCGCCGACGAGGTCCTCGCCGCGCTGACCCCCGAGGGTGCCCGGCTGCGCGACTACGCCTTCCACATGGAGGTCTTCCACACCCCGGACGACCGGCTGGTGCTGTGCGAGAGCGCCTGCCGTCCCGGCGGTGCCAAGATCCGCGAGGTCTTCGACGCGCTGTTCGGCGTGCACCTCGGCGAGTACGCCGTACGCGTCGACGCCGGCCACGGCCTCCCCGACGGCGTGCGCAAGCGCGACGGTTCGTCGGCGCTGCCCGCGCCCCGGTGCATGGCGGGGCAGGCGCTCATGATGAAGCAGCCGGGGCTGGTGCGCGCGCTGCCGCCGCTGCCCGACGAGCCGTGGCTCGCGGGGTTCTGGCTGTACGCGGAGGTGGGCCAGGTCATCGCACCGGCCTCGGGATCCTCCGATTTCCTGGCCGCCGCGGTGGGTACGGCGCCGACCCGCGCGGAGTGCGAACGACGGCTCCGGGCGCTCGGTGAGTGGGTCCGGGAACACAGCCAGATCGGGGACGCGCCATGACGAAGGTCCGCCTGTCGGCGAAGACGCGCTACATGCTGGGCATGGTGGTCGACGCCACCGGTGCCGGCATGTACCTGCCGCTGTCGCTGCTGTACTTCCATCACGTGACCGGGCTTCCGCTCACCCAGGTCGGCACCCTGATGACCGCCGCCGCCGTGATCGGGCTGATCAGCAATCCGGCGGCGGGCGTCCTCATCGACCGGTTCGGGGCCCGGGCCGTCGTCACGGGCGGGTACCTGCTGCGGGCCGCGGGGTTCTGCACGTACCCGCTGGTGGACAACGGCGTCAGCATGTTCGCCGTGATCCTCCTGGTCGCGCTCGGCGACACCTCGTACCCGCCCGCGATCCAGTCGTTCATCGCGGAGTTCGTCAAGGGCACGGAACGGGACAAGCTGCTCGCCGCGCAGCGCAGTCTGCGCAACGCCGGTCTGGGTGTGGGCGGTCTGCTCGCGGGTGCCGTCCTCGCCCTCGGCAGCGACGCGTTCTACTACGTGATCGTGTTGTGCGCCGCCGCCGGTTACGTGCTGGCCGCCGTGTGCTTCGGCTCCATTCCGATTCCGAAGGCGGCCACGCCGGCCCCGCGGGTCTCCCGCAAGGGCGGCTACCGGCTCGTGGCCCGCAACCGGCCGTTCCTGGCCCTGACGCTGCTCAACGTGCCGACGGCGTTCGGTTACACGGTGCTCGCGGTCGGCATCCCCGCGTACGTGACCCAGGACCTGGGCGCGTCCACCTCGCTGGTGGGCGTCCTGTACGCGGTCAACACGGTCGGGATCGCGCTGCTGCAGATCCCGGTCACGCGGGGGCTCGTCGCCTTCCGCCGCTCGCGCGCGGTGGCACTGGGTGCGGCGGTGTTCGCGTCGTCGTTCGTGGTGTTCGCGGCTCTGGCGGCGGTCGGCGACAAGTCGGTCATCCTCGTCGGGGTGTTCGTCGCGACGGCGCTGTTCACGGCGGGCGAGCTGATGCACGGCGCCACGGCGTCGGCCCTGTGCGCGCAGGCCGCGCCCGAGGAGACGCGGGGCCGGCACCTCGCGGTCTACCAGCTCTCCTGGGCGGTGCCCAGCGCGCTGGCGCCCGCCGTCCTCACGGCGCTGCTCACCTTCTCGCCGACGGCGATGTGGCTGATCCTCGCGGCGGGCGCGACGGTCTCGGCCCTGGGCGTCCTGCGCCTGGAGCCGAGGCTGCCGGAGGAAGCGGTCTACCCGCGTCCGCGGCCGACGCCCGTCGCAGCCGCGGAGCCGGCCCGGACCTGAGCCCCTCGCCACTCCTCCTCGAAGCCCCCTTCCGGATCCGCGGCAACGCGGTTCGGGAGGGGGCTTCTCGCTGCCCTGGGCGAGCGGGTCCGCGGATCTCAGACCGACCGCGGTCCTCAGACCGACCGCGGTCGCTGGAGTCCCTGGAGGAGCAGTGCGACCAGTCGGCGGGGGTCGTAGCGGGGATCGCTGTCCCGTCCGATGCAGAGGTTGCCGATGCCGCGCATCAGTTCGTAGGCCTGCGTACCCGGCCTGATCTCGTCCGCGTCGACCGCGGCGTCGAGCAACTGCGCGCAGACCGGCACCAGGCGGTCGAGGAAGTAGGCGTGCAGCGCGTCGAAGCCGCTGCTGTCGGACTGCATCGCGTTGGCGAGGCCGTGCTTCGTGACCAGGAAATCGACGAAGAGGTCGACCCACCGGCGCAGGGCCGCGAGCGGCGACTCGGCCTCGGCCAGCAGGGCCGGGCCGGCCTCGGCACAGGCCTCGACCTGGTGGCGGTAGACGGCGACGACGAGGTCCGCCCGGTTCGGGAAGTGACGGTAGATCGTCCCCAGCCCGACGCCCGCCTTGGCCGCGATCTCACGGATCGGCGCGTCGACGCCCGAGGCGACGAACACCTCGGCGGCGGCTTCGAGCAGCGTCTGCTGGTTGCGCAGCGCGTCGGCCCGCTTGCTCCGGGCCGGCACTCCCCCGGACTCGCTCGCAGTGGGCACCACGCTCTCCTTCCGATGACCGTTGACAAAACGGAACAGCGTTCCGCATACTAAACGGAACAACGATCCGCTTCGAGTGTAAGGGACATACGCATCATGAGTGCATCGACTTACACGGCCGGCGCCGTCCTCTCGGTGAGCCCGGTCGTGCTGCCGGCTCCCGGCCGGGCCGTGGACCTGCAGGTACGGGTCTCCGCGCCGGTGTCCGGCGGCGAGCTCCCGGTCATCCTCCTCTCGCACGGCCAGGGGTACTCGAACCACCTCTCCTCGCTGAACGGCTACGCGCCGCTCGCCCACTACTGGGCGGCACAGGGCTTCGTCGTGATCCAGCCCACCCATCTGAGCTCGACGACGCTGAGCCTGGATCCCGGCACCCCCGGGGCACCCCTGTACTGGCGGTCGCGGGCGGAGGACATGAAGCGGGTCCTCGACCGGCTCGACGTGATAGAGGCCGCCGTCCCGCAGCTCCTCGGACGCCTGGACCACAGCAGGATCGCCGTGGCCGGGCACTCGATGGGCGGGCACACCGCGAGCCTGCTGCTGGGCGCCCGGCTCACCGATCCCGACGACGGAACGGAAGTGGACCTGACCGAGCCCCGCATCAAGGCGGGTGTGCTGCTCGCCGCTCCCGGCAGAGGGGGCGACGCCCTGACCGAGTTCGTGACCGAGAACTACGCCTTCTTCTCGACCACGGACTTCTCCCGGATGACGACGCCCGCGCTCGTGGTCGCCGGCGACAAGGACGCCTCGGCCCACCTGACCGTCGCGGGCCCGGACTGGCACACCGATCCGTACTCCCTCTCCCCGGGCCCCAAGTCCCTGCTCACCCTGTTCGGCGCGGAGCACGGGCTCGGCGGGATCTCCGGCTACGACGTCGCGGAGACCACCGACGAGAACCCGGCGCGCGTGTCCGCGCTCCTACGGCTCACGTCGGGCTACCTCCGCACCGAGCTCCATCCCGGAGACCCCGCCTGGCAGGAAGCCCGTGACGCGCTGACGGCCGGCCCCGATGCGCTGGGGCGGGTGGAGTCCAAGTAGCGGGCCCCTGCGCGACACGTTGGGCAAGAACCCGGCGGCAGCTATCCGCGACCGTCGAGCGGCCCGTCGGGCTGCGGCGAGGCCGGCGGCGCGGGCTCGGTGATGACGGTGGCGGCCTGGCCCGCGGCGAGGTCGGCGAGGATCGCTTCGGCAAGGCCTTCGCGCCGCATCCGCTGGTCCACGTACAGCAGGGCGCTCACCAGCTGGCTGAATCCGATCTGGAAGACCTGGCTGACGGCACCGCCGATGAGCATGAGGAGGAAGGACACCACGAGGCCGGTGATCAGTCCGGCCGACGGGCCGCTGCCGTCCTGGGGCATGCCCATCATCGCCGGGATCATCGCGAAGACACCGATGACGTTGAACGGAAGCTGGATCACCCACGAGATCGCCCCCGCGAGCAGGGCTCCCAGGATGGTGATCCCGAAGATCCGCCACCAGTCGCCCCGCACCAGCGCGACGGAGCGGCGCAGCGCGGTGACCGGACCCGCGCCTTCCAGGACCACGACCGCCGAGGCCAGGCTGAAGCGGACGTTGAGCCAGACGGCCAGCGGCAGGGCGGCCAGCAGCAGCACCGGCAGGATGCCGAGGAGGACGAACGCGCCGTCCCGGGAGTCCACGGCGGCCACCAGGGGCACCCACACCGCCATGGCGGCGATCACCGGGGAGCCGGCGATCAGAGCGCCGAGGAACATCGCGCCGGCCACGGCGGGCGCCCGCCGGAAGGAGCCGCGCCACATCGCGCGGAAGGTGGTGGGACGGCCCGTCACGGCCTCCTTGAGCACCGCCGGACAGAGCGCGGCGATGACCGCCATGGCCAGCATCCCGATGACGAGGAGCAGCACGAACACGATGACGGAAGCGACGACCACCGGCACGACGTGCTCGGACGCCGGGTCCTCGCCGTACGGCGGATCGAAGGCGGGGTCGAGGTGCTCGTACACGGCGGCCGCGGCGATGCCCACCACGAGGGCCATGACCGGCAGTACGAGGGCCTGTACGGCCATCACGACACCGACGACCGGCTTCCAGTGGCGGCGGAGGGTCGCGAACGATCCGCCGATGATGTCCCCGAGGGCCAGCGGCCGCAGGGGTATCACCCCCGGCTGCGGGGCCTGCGGCACCCGCCCTCCCCATTGCGGGGCGCCACCCCAATCGCCCCCGTGCGCTCCCGGCCAGCTGTTCTGCGTCATGCACATGCTCCGTACGTCGTCCCCCGGATGGACGCACAACATATCGCGGCTGGTCAGGGACATGGCATCGCATTGCGCAGCGAGATGGAACCGGCGGTCAGCGCCCGACGGTGTTCATCAGGATGATCGCGGCGATGTCCGCGAGGATGACGGTGACGACGCCGATGATCGCTGCCCAGGCCCTCTGTGACTCGTCCAGCTGCATACGCCGCCTCCTGACGGGGACGTGCCGTCCTTCATGCCTTCCGCCATGATGACCCGGCTCGGCGCGGCGCGCCGCACAGCCCGGGCCCCACGGGGGCCCGGGACGCGGTCCGCGGAACTCCGGTTACCACTTGTCGTGGCAGTTCCAGTGGCCCTTCACCCAGTGGGCGCTCTGGTGGCCGGGGACCCAGTGCTTCTCGAACCAGCCGTGGCTCTTCCAGCCGGGGTGCCAGTTGCCGTGCTGGTCCTTGTAACCGGGGTGCCAGCGGCCGTCGTGCCACTTCTTCTCGTAGTGCCCCTTGATCCAGGTCTTGCTCCAGTGACCGCGCTCCCACGAGCAGCGGTCGTGACGGTTCTGCTGGTCGTGGTTGCGGTTGCCGTTCCAGTTCCCGTTTCCGTTCCAGTTCCCGTTGCCGTTTCCGTTCCCGTTGCCGTTTCCGTTCCAGTTCCCGTTGCCGTTCCCGTTGCCGTTGCCGTTCCAGTTCCCGTTGCCGTTGCCGTTGCCGTTGCCGTTGCTGTCACGGTGGTCGTCGCGGTTGTGGTCGTCGGTCAGGACGGAAGCGACCGACGTGGAGGGTGTGGCGGAGGCCGTCGCCGGTGCCGCCGACGCGCTGCCGGCGGCACCGAGCGCCGCACCCCCGGCGAGCAGGCCCGTCGCGGCCATGCCGATGACGGCACGGCGCAAGCGGGTGGAAGGTTCCATGAGTCTCATCTCCTGCCCCCGCAAGGCCGCGTCAGGGATTCAGCGCCACTCAGCGCGAGGGATTGGTAAAGCTCATATAAATGCATAGAAATTGTACATTTTTACCATCCCTACGGGGACCCCCCGGTGGGCGTCGGTCAGGCGCTCAGAGTGACGTTGCCGAGTCGGCTGACCATGGCCGGGTCCCGGTGGTCGAAGAACAGCGACTCTCCCGTGTCAAGGGCAGTGATGGCCGCCATCTGGTCGGCGGTGAGCTCGAAGTCGAAGACGTCGAGGTTCTCCGCCATGCGCTCGGACCGGACCGACTTGGGGATCACAACGACGGCGCGCTGAACGAGCCACCGCAGTACGACCTGCGCCACGGATTTGCCGTGCGCGGCGGCGATCCGGCTGAGCACCGGGTGGGTGAAGAGGTTGTTGCGTCCCTTGGCGAAGGGGCCCCACGACTCGATCTGGACGCCGCGCTCGCGCATGAGTTCCTGATCGGTGGTGCGCTGGTGGAAGGGGTGGGTCTCGACCTGGTTGACGGCCGGCGTGACCTCGTTGTGGTCGATCAGGTCCACGAGGCGGTCAGGGTGGAAGTTGGAGACCCCGATGGCCCGGACGAGGCCCTGGTGGTGCAGTCCCTCCATCGCTCGCCAGGAGCCGTAGACGTCACCGTAGGGCTGGTGGATCAGGTAGAGGTCGAGCTGGTCCAGGCCGAGCTTGCGCAGGGAGGTGTCGAAGGCGCGCTTCGCCTTGTCCTCGCCGGCGTCGGAGATCCAGAGCTTGGTGGTGACGAACAGGTCCTGGCGCGGGATGCCGCTGCTCTTGATCGCACGGCCGACGGCTTCCTCGTTGCCGTACGCGGCCGCGGTGTCGAGGGACCGGTACCCGGCGGCGAGGGCGTCGCTGACCGCCTGCTCGGTCTGCTCGGGCGGGATCTGGTAGACGCCGAAGCCGAGGACCGGCATCTCGACGCCGTTGTTCAGGGTGACGGTGTGCATGGGGGCTCCTTGCTCTGTGTGCGCGGGTCGCAGCCGAGGCTTATGCACCGGTACCCGCCAGGCGACGGCGCCTCCCGGCCGCTACTCCATGTGGACACGCCGCCGACGCGGAACGGCCCGACCCCGCGGACCGGCTAGTCGGCGCGGTCCGGCGGCTCCGGGGTGCGCCACGCCGCCATCTGTTCCCGGAACTTCGGGCACCGGACGATGTCCTCCTCACCGCACTGGAGGGCATGGGTCAGGAGCTGGTGGGCGTGGTCGAGATCGACCATGCGCTGCTCGATCTCGGCGACCTTGCCACGGATCATCGCCTGTCTCCGCGCCTGGTCCTGCTGGAACTCCCGGATCTCGACCAGGGTCAGCCCGGCCTGCTGGCACTTGCGCAGCAGCACGATCCGCTGGGCGGCCTCCGGCGGGTAGCGCCGCTGCCCGCTCTGCCGTTCGGGCGTCGGCAGCAGTCCGTGGCGTTCCCAGTACCGGATGGCCGACGCGGGCACTCCGGTGATCTCGGCCAGTCGGCCGATCGTCATGCGCACGTCCACGCCGCCCCGCTCCTCGTTCGCCATCGCTCCGGCCCCGGCATTTGACTTGAACCTTAGTTCAAGTTGAAGAGTGGTCCGCACGTGGACAGCGGCGAATCAGCCGCCGCTGCAACCGAGTTCGGAGATTCCGCAATGACTGACGTACGCGTGGTGAACGAGCAGGCCGAGCAGCTCGTCGGAGCTGCCGAGACGCTCTTCGCGGCGGGGGTGATGGCCCGCTCCGGGCACGCCAACCTGAGCGCCAGGCTCGACGGCGAGCGCTTCCTGCTCACGCCGGGGTTCGTCCGCGGGCTGCGGCCCGGACAGCTGGCGACCGTCAGCCTCGACGGGCGGGTCCTCGAGGGTGAGCTGAGCTCCGTGAGCGCCGAGATCATCTCCATGCACAGCGCCATCTACCGCGCTCGCCCGCAGGTGGGTGCCGTCATCCACACGCACTCGCCCGCCGCGACGGCCTTCGCCCTGGCCCACCGGCCGCTGCCGTGCCGGACCGAGCCGATGTTGCGCTTCGGGCAGGCCGAGGACGTCCCGGTGGTTCCGTGGGGGCCGCGCGGGTCGGACGTGTCGGTGCGCGGCATCTCCGATGTCCTGGAACGGCGCCCGACGACGGCTGCCGTCCTGCTGGCCAACCACGGACTGTTGGTGTTCGGCCCGGACTCGGCAGCCACCGCCCATCTCGTGGTGGCCATCGAGGAGAGCGCCGAGGCGGAGATCGCCGCGGCCGCGATCGGCGGCGCAGTGGACTTCCCCGAGGGCGCCGTGGAAGCCGTACGCGCCTCGATCGCGCGGGTCTCGGCATGACGAACGACTCCCTCGCCCCCCGTACGGAGGCCGTACGCGACCGCTACCGCTCCACGCTCGGAGCCGTTCCGAGCGGCGTGGAAGAGAGGCTGCGCCTGGCCGGGGCCTTCGACCGGCTCCCCACCGAGGAGGCGCTCGCGGCACTGCGGCACATCGTGCTGACCGACAATCCGCTGGGCGCGCGGGTGCAGCAGCTCGTGCACTTCGGCCAGCTCCTGTCCCTCGGCCGGGAACATCCCGCCCGGCTGCACGCCCACGGCGCGCTCCGTGCCGGGGCCCGCATCGCCGACCTCATCGGGGTCGCCGAGACCGCGCTGATCACCTCGGGCGTGCCGGCGTACGCGCTCGGTACCGAGATCATCGCCGGACTCCTGCCGGACGAGGGCCGGGCGGGTCAGGCCTGAAGGACGCGCGCATCGGCTGACCGCCCGGCCCGGCCGGGCGGTCAGCCGAGGACGAACGGGAGGCGCGCGGCGAGCCCGCCCAGCCGGGCCTTCTCCTCACCGGTCGGGGCGCGCCGTCCGGTGCCGGTCAGCAGCGCGTCCTCGTCGGAGAACGACGCGGGGAAGGTGGCCCCGGCGATCGTCTCCAGCATCCGGCGGGACCGGGCGAGGCCCTCCAGGGGTGGTCCGGGCGTACCCGGGAGGTACGCGACGAGGTCCAGGTGGTGGAGCGTCCACTCGATGACGTACGCGGACAGGTAGTCCGCGGCCGTCAGGACCTCGCCGCGGGTCGCGACGCGGAGGTCCGGGTCGGCCAGCTCGGCCGCGCGGCCCGCGGCGGAGCCGACGTCGTCGAGGTGGAACGTCAGCAGCCGCGGGTCCTCGTAGGCGGCGGCCAGCCGGACGGTCAGCGCGTCGAGCGGGTCGTCGCCGGTCGGCGGGGTTGCGGAGACGTTCCAGTAGGTCACCGCGTCGCGGGTCGGTTCCGCGCCGGCGGGGGTCGCGAGGGTGATCAGGACGTCCTGGGCGTCGATGACCAGGTGGCACACCAGGTCCCGTACGAGCCACCCGGCGCAGCCCGACGGCTGTGCGAAGTCCTCGTCCGAGAGCCCGGCGACCGCCGTGCGCAACGCCGCCCATGAGCGGGAGAACAACAGATCCACAGCCGCAAGCTAGCAGCCCTCTGCCTCCTACGGCGCGGTCGTGGCCTCGCAGTATGTCTTGATCAGCTCGTACGAGCCGATGCGGTCGCGGAGGTCGTAGACGGGTGTGGTCAGCATCAGTTCGTCCGCCCCGGTTTCCCGGACCAGTTGGGCGAGCCGGTCCACGACGGTCTTGGGCGTCCCGACGGCCTGCTGTGCCCGGAAGCCGGCCAGCGCCTGTCGCTCCGGCTCCGTGAAGGAGTGGGTGGCCGCCTCCGCCGGCGTCGGGAAGGGCGCGTCACTGATGCCCTTGAGGAGCCCGGCCTTGACGACGTCCATGGGGCCGATGCGCCACGCCGCTTCTTCTTCCGTCTCCGCACACACCGTCTCCACGCACAACAGCACCCGAGGTTCCCCGCACCAGCGGGACGGGGTGAACTCCGCCCGGTAGCACTCCAGCACCGCGCGGGTGTTGTCCGGCCGGATGTGGTGGGCGACGGCGACCGGCAGGCCGAGTCGGGCGGCGAGGGCGGCACCGGCGGGGCTGGAGGCCAGCAGCCACGGCTCCGGCAGCGGGCCGAGGGCGACTTCGTCCACCAGGAAGGACAGGATCGCGGCGACGTCGCTCTCGTAGTCCGCGTCCGTCGCCGGGCCGGCACCGCGGCGAAGGGCCCGCGCGGTGGCTTCGTCGAAGGTCCCGGGCCCGCGGCCGATGCCCAGGTCGATGCGGTCCGGGTGCAGGGCGGCCAGCGTTCCCCACTGCTCCGCGAGGGTGATGGGTGCGTGGTTCGGGGCCAGCACGCCGCCCGAGCCGATGCGGATGGCCGCGGTCGAAGCGGCGGAGTGCGCGGTCAGCACGACGGGGGGGAACGCGCCGATCGCGGGCGAGTGGTGGTGCTCGGCGTACCAGATCCGGTGGTAGCCCAGCCGCTCCAGTCCCTGTGCGAAGGCCGTGGTGTCCCGCAAGGTGTCCACGGCTCGGGTGTCCGTTTGGACCATCGCGACTTCCAGCGCTGAAAGAGGTATATCGAGCATGCGGCCAGCATAGGGATCATGCGTTGCGGCGAGCGGGGCGGTGATCGCTTTCGCGCCACGGGGCCGGGCGGGTCCGTGACGTCCGGTCGGGCGCGCCCGGGGCCCGGCCGGTGCCCGCCTCGGCCGAGGGGAGGTACCGGCGGCCGGGGCGACGGCGTGTCGGGGAGAGCGGCGGGCCGGCTGGGTCACGGTGGGGCGCATGGCCCCGCTCCCCCCGAAAGGTTCGCCATGACCGCCAACGGCCCCTTGGACACCAACCGGCGCACGCTCCTGCTGGCTGCCGGAACCACCGCGATCACCACCCTGGCATCGGCCTGTGCGGGGAGGCGGACCGGCACGGAGGCGGCCGGCCGGGCTCCCGCCGCCCAGGGCGTCACGCCCGCCTGCGTACTCGCCGCCGAGACCGGAGAAGGCCCGTACTACACGCCGAAGAGCCGGATCCGCTCCGACGTCACGGAAGACCGGGAGGGCGTGCCGCTGCGGCTGGACCTGCACGTCGTACGGGCTTCGAAGGGGTGCGCGCCGCTGGCGGAGGTCGCCGTGGACATCTGGCAGGCCGACGCCTCTGGGACGTACTCGCAGCGCGGAGCCACGTACCTGCGCGGCACCCAGACCACCGACGCGCAGGGCCGCGTGTCGTTCCGCACCATCGTGCCCGGCTGGTACGCGCACATCGCCCCGCACGTGCACTTCAAGGTACGCCCCGGTGCGCGCACCGAAGTCTCCTCGCAGCTGTTCCTGCCCGAAGGACTGCTCAAGACGATCTACGCGGGTGAGCCGTACTCCCGCCGCAAGGCCCCGGCCCACCCCAACACCCGCGACGACCGCTTCGCGGCCAAGGGCGCCGAGCTGACCCTGGACCCGGTACGGGACGGGGCCGGGTACCGCGCGTCGTTCGTGATCGGCATCGCCTGACCGCCACCGCCACCGCCACCACCACGGCCGCGCGTCGTGCGGCACGAGACCCCGGGGCTCGTGGCGGGCCCGGGGTCTGGCGGCGGGTCCGGCCGGCGGCTCAGTTGTTGACGAAGGTGAGGCTCGTCGCGTCGTAGCGGGTGCCCGCGACCTGCCCGGGCGGGGCGGCGGCCTCGATGGCGGTGAGGTCCTCGGGGGTCAGTTCGACGGCCAGCGCCGCGAGGTTCTCCTCCAGGTAGTTCTGCCGCCGGGTTCCGGGGATCGGCACCACGTCCTCGCCCCGGTGCTGCACCCAGGCCAGGGCGAGCTGGCCTGCGGTGACGCCCTTGGCCTCGGCCAGCTCGTCGAGCTTGGCGACGATCGCCAGGTTGCGTTCGAGGTTGCCGTCGGCGAAGCGCGGCTGGGTGCGCCGGACGTCGGTCTCGGCCAGCCCCTCGACCGAACGGTACCGGCCGGTCAGGAAGCCGCGCCCGAGCGGGGAGAACGGGACCAGGCCGATGCCGAGTTCGCGGCAGACCGGTGCGATGTCCGCCTCCAGGTCGCGGGTCCACACCGACCACTCGCTCTGCAGCGCGGCGATCGGGTGCACCGCGTGCGCCCGCCGGATGGTGCTCACGCCGGCCTCCGACAGGCCGAGGTGGCGGACCTTCCCGGCCTTGACCAGTTCGGCCATGGCGCCGACGGTCTCCTCGATCGGGACGTCCGGATCGACCCGGTGCTGGTAGTAGAGGTCGATGTGGTCGACTCCGAGCCGGCGCAGCGACGCCTCGCACGCCTGCCGTACGTAGGCGGCGTCGCCGCGGACCAGGGTCGGCTCGCCCAGGCGGTTGGCGAAGCCGAACTTCGTGGCCAGCACCACCTCGTCGCGGCGCCCGGCGACGGCCCGGCCGACGAGCTCCTCGTTGTGGCCGGCGCCGTAGAAGTCGGCGGTGTCGAGGAGGGTCACCCCGAGGTCGAGCGCACGGTGGAGCGTCGCGATCGACTGGGCGTCGTCGCCGGCACCGTAGCCGTGGCTCATGCCCATGCAGCCCAGGCCCTGGGCCGAGACCGCGAGGCTGCCCAGATTCCGGGTCGGGACGTGGTTCATGGTGCTGCCTCCTGAGATCGGGATCATCTGTCCAGGACGCTAGGTGTTGGAGTGCACTCCATGTCAACCGATGCCCCGCTTCGAGCTGTACGGCACGGGCCTGGTGCCCGCACCCGTAAGAACTTCCGCCGGACGGGAGGGGTGTGTCCGTGAGGAGGAGGCCGCGTTCGCGCCTGGTCGGCTGTGGGCCCGTCAGGGGATGTCCAGCGCGACGGGGATGCAGAAGTTCGGGTCCGACACGGTCAGCCACGCTCGCCCAAGTGCCCGAGGGCCACCTCGATCCGGCCCGAGGTCGTACCCCGGTCCAGGGACTGCGGGGCGGCGCCGGACAGCAGGTGCCGTACGGCATGGGCCAGTTCCAGCCCGTACCGTTCCGCGGCCTGCTCCTGCCGTGCGTGGCTCTTGGCGGCCGTGCCGTCCGCTCCCACCAGCTCGGGGCTCTGTCGCCCCGCGACGGCGAGCACCGACTGCACGACGTGTTGTAAATCCGCGTCGTGGCGCAGGAGGCGGGCGGCCAGGGAGCCTTCGGCGACGTGCTGGTGACAGTGCCCCAGTTCCAGGTGGCGCAGCTCGTGCCCGGTGATGATGAGCTGGTGCAAGGGGACGGTTCGTTTCTCCACCACGACCAGGTCCCGTTCGCCGAGGTCGAGCGCGAGCCCGCTGGCGGTGCCCGGGGGGAAGGACGTGGTACGGAACTCGATCTTCCGCCCCCGGCGCTCCCCCATCGCCTCGCAGAGCGCGCGGCACATGGCTTCGCCCGGAACGGGGGCCTTGAGGTGGCTGACCGCGTCCACCAAGGCGCCTACCGACTGCCGGATCTCCCGCTGCTTGAACACACCCGTCTCCCCTGTGGCCCTGCCGTGCCTGTCCTGTCCCTGTGGCTGCGATCGCCATGCCCTGGCGGGCCGCCTCAGGGCGGACTGCCGGCCGGGGTCGCGGTCCTTTCGGCCGCGCGCTCGGTCATGTGGGCGTCGAGCCACTGGATCAGCCTCGTACGGTTGTGGCAGGACGGCAGCCCTTCTC
>NZ_JBHWBP010000048.1:0-36358 GCF_042735575.1 Streptomyces sp. NPDC059564
ACCCCCACCACTGTCGTCGCCCGCTTCTTTTTTTTAAAACCCACGGGGTGTGGGGGGGTGGGGGGGGGCCCCGCCCCCGCGCAGCGGGCCGGGCCCCACGGGGGCTACACCTTGCGGGCGCGCGTTGTCTTCTTCGCCGGGGCGGCCTTCTTCGCGGCGGCGACCGCCTTCTTGGCCGGGGCCGCCTTCCTCGCCGGGGCCGCCTTCTTCGCGGCGCCCCGCGCCACCGGCACCTCCGCGTCCGAGATCCGGTCCGCCCCCAGGATGTCCCGCAGGAACTTGCCGGTGTGGCTCGCGCCCACCGACGCCACCTGCTCCGGCGTGCCCTCGGCGACGACGAGCCCGCCGCCGTAGCCACCCTCCGGCCCCATGTCGACGACCCAGTCCGCGGTCTTGATGACGTCCAGGTTGTGCTCGATGACGATCACCGAGTTCCCCTTGTCCACCAGCCCCGACAGCACCTTGATCAGCTTCGAGATGTCCTCGAAGTGCAGACCCGTCGTCGGCTCGTCCAGTACGTACACCGTCCGCCCCGTCGACCGCTTCTGCAGCTCCGACGCCAGCTTCACGCGCTGCGCCTCACCGCCCGACAGCGTCGGCGCGGACTGCCCGAGCCGGACGTAGCCCAGCCCGACCTCGTTCAGCGTCCGCAGGTGCCGCGAGATCGTCGGCACCGCCTCGAAGAAGTCCAGCGCCTCCTCGATCGGCATGTTCAGGACTTCCGCGATGGACTTGCCCTTGTAGTGGACCTCCAGCGTCTCCCGGTTGTACCGGTCGCCGTGGCAGACCTCGCACGGGACGTACACGTCCGGCAGGAAGTTCATCTCGATCTTGATGGTGCCGTCGCCGGAGCAGTTCTCGCACCGGCCGCCCTTGACGTTGAAGGAGAAGCGGCCCGGCAGGTAGCCGCGCACCTTCGCCTCCATCGTCTCCGCGAAGAGCTTGCGCACGTGGTCGAAGACACCGGTGTACGTCGCCGGGTTGGACCGCGGCGTCCGCCCGATCGGCGACTGGTCGACATGCACGACCTTGTCGACCAGGTCGTCGCCGTCCACCCGCGTGTGCCGCCCGGGCACGGACCGCGCGCCGTTCAGCTCGCGCGCCAGGTGCGTGTACAGGATGTCGTTGACCAGCGTGGACTTGCCGGAACCCGATACGCCCGTGACGGCGGTGAGCACGCCCAGCGGGAAGGACACGTCGATGTCCCGCAGGTTGTTCTCCTTGGCGCCGTGCACGGTGAGCCTGCGCTCCCCGTTCACGGGACGGCGTACGTCCGGCACCGGGATGGACCGCTTGCCCGACAGGTACTGCCCGGTCATCGACTCGGGGTTCTTCAGCAGGTCCTTCAGGGAACCGCTGTGCACCACCTTGCCGCCGTGCTCGCCCGCGCCGGGGCCGATGTCCACGACCCAGTCGGCCACCTTGATGGTGTCCTCGTCGTGCTCGACGACGATGAGCGTGTTGCCCATGTCCCGCAGCCGCACCAGCGTTTCGATCAGCCGGTGGTTGTCGCGCTGGTGCAGTCCGATGGACGGCTCGTCCAGTACGTACAGCACGCCGACCAGCCCGGAGCCGATCTGCGTGGCCAGCCGGATGCGCTGGGCCTCGCCGCCCGACAGGGTGCCGGCGGCGCGGTTCAGCGAGAGGTAGTCCAGGCCGACGTCCACGAGGAAGCGCAGCCGCTCGTTGACCTCCTTCAGGACCCGCTCGGCGATCTTCTTGTCGCGGGCGTCGAGCTTCATCCGCCCGAGGAAGTCCGCGCACTCGCTGATCGACATCGCGGCGACCTCGGCGATGGACCTCTCCATCACCGTCACCGCGAGGACGATCGGCTTCAGCCGGGTGCCCTCACAGGTCGGGCAGGGCACCTCGCGCATGTAGCCCTCGAAGCGCTCGCGGCTCGCGTCGCTCTCCGACTCCGAGTGCCGCCGCTTGACGAACGGCACGGCCCCCTCGAAGGCGGTCGTGTACGCGCGCTCGCGCCCGTACCGGTTGCGGTAGCGGACCTCGATCTGCGTCTTGTGCCCGTACAGCAGCGCCTTCTTCGCGCGCAGCGGCAGCCCGGCCCAGGCGATGTCCGTACGGAATCCCAGCTCCCCGGCGAGCGCGCCGATGAGCCGCTGGAAGTAGTCCTTGGTGTGGCCGAGCGACCACGGCGAGACCGCGCCCTCGTCCAGGGACTTCTCCTCGTCCGGAACGATCAGCTCCGGGTCCACCTCCATGCGCGTTCCGATGCCGGTGCACTCGGGGCAGGCGCCGAAGGGGGAGTTGAAGGAGAAGGAGCGCGGCTCCAGCTCCTCGAACGAGAGGTCGTCGTACGGGCAGTAGAGGTGCTCGGAGTACATCCGCTCGCGCTCGGGGTCGTCCTCGGCGAGGTCGACGAAGTCCAGGATGACCATGCCGCCCGAGAGGCCCAGCGCGGTCTCGACGGAGTCCGTGAGCCGGCGCTTGGCGCTCTCCTTGACGGTGAGGCGGTCGATGACCACCTCGATGGTGTGCTTCTCCTGCTTCTTCAGCGTGGGCGGCTCGGAGAGCTGGATGGTCTCCCCGTCCACCCGGGCGCGGCTGTAGCCCTTGGTCTGGAGGTCGGCGAAGAGGTCGACGAACTCGCCCTTGCGCTCGCGGACCAGCGGCGACAGCACCTGGAAGCGGCTGCCCTCGGGGAGCGCGAGGACCTTGTCGACGATCGCCTGGGGCGACTGCCGGGAGATCGGCCGGCGGCACTCGGGACAGTGCGGCTTGCCGATGCGCGCGAAGAGCAGGCGGAGGTAGTCGTAGACCTCGGTGATGGTGCCGACGGTGGAGCGGGGATTGCGCGAGGTCGACTTCTGGTCGATCGAGACGGCCGGGGAGAGGCCCTCGATGAAGTCGACGTCGGGCTTGTCCATCTGCCCCAGGAACTGGCGGGCGTACGACGAGAGCGACTCGACGTAGCGGCGCTGACCCTCGGCGAAGATCGTGTCGAAGGCCAGGGAGGACTTGCCCGAGCCGGAGAGTCCGGTGAAGACGATGAGTGAATCGCGGGGCAGGTCGAGCGAGACGTTCTTCAGGTTGTGCTCGCGAGCGCCACGAACGATGAGACGGTCGGTCACGCCGGTCCGCACCTTTCTTGAGAGAAGCGGGGGCACGGGCCCCGGCTATCCAGGGTATGGGGGGCGCCTCTGCGGTGGAGTTGGTCTGGACTCCCGAGCGTATAGCACGCACATTCGATTTACGGCACTCGCAAGACTGCTTCACCCGATCGTGTGGCGGCGGCCCCGGGGCCACTAGGCTCGGATCCATGACTGATCATGTGCACGACCTGCGATCTGTACGTGAGGCCACCGAGCGACTGCTGACCGCTGTCACCAAACTGGACAACGCCGCCCTCGCCGAGGAGTCACACCTCCCGGGCTGGACCCGCGGCCACATCCTGGCCCACCTCGCACGCAACGCGGACGCCCTCGTGAACGTCTTCGAAGGCCGCCCCATGTACGAGAGCGGCGCCGCCCGCGACACGGACATCGAGCGCGACGCCGGCCGGCCCCTGGAAGAACATCTGCGGGACCTCCGTGATTCCGGCGCCCGCTTCCTGGCCACCACCGAGCCGGCCCAGGACTGGTCGCGCACGGTCGAGCTGCGCAACGGCGTCACCGACCTCGCGGCGAACGTGCCGTTCCGGCGCCTCGTCGAGGTCGAACTGCACCACGTCGACCTGAACATCGGCTACGAGCTGCACGACCTCCCGGAGGAGTTCACGGACCGCGAGATCGCCTTCCTCGCCGCCCGCTGGTCCGGCCGCCCCGAGGTCCCCCCGGTGACCCTGCAGGCCCAGCCCGACGCGGTCTGGCACACCGGCGGCACCGAGGGCACCCCCGTGGTCCTCGAAGGCCCCACGGACGAACTGCTCGGCTGGCTGGCCGGCCGCGGCCTGCGCGGCGCCCACCTCGCCGTCACGGCCGGCGACGGCCTGCCCGAACTTCCCCCGCTCTAGGACCGCACACACCCTTAGGATCAAAGACATGACGTACAGCGGAGCGGTGAAGGTCGGCGGCCCTGCCGACGTGCACGAACTCGCGGACCTGATGATCTCCAAGGTCGCGGTGGGCCCGATGAACAACAACGCGTACCTGCTGCGCTGCCGGGCCACCGGCGCACAGCTGCTGATCGACGCGGCCGCCGAGGCGGACACGCTGATCGGCCTGATCGGTGACGACGGCATCGAGTCCGTCGTCACCACCCACCGGCACGGCGACCACTGGGGCGCCCTCGCGGAGGTCGTGGAGGCCACCGGCGCGCGGACCTACGCGGGCGCCTTCGACGCGGAGGGCATCCCCGTCGCCACCGACGTCCCGGTCGAGGACGGGGACACGGTCACGGTCGGACGGGTCTCGCTGACCGCCCGCCACCTGGTCGGGCACACCCCCGGCTCGATCGCGCTGATCTACGACGACCCGCACGGCCACCCGCACGTGTTCACCGGCGACTGCCTCTTCCCGGGCGGCGTCGGCAACACCCACGACGACCCGAAGGCCTTCGCCAGCCTCCTCGACGACGTGCAGCACAAGCTCTTCGAGCAGCTGCCGGACGAGACCTGGGTCTACCCGGGCCACGGCAACGACACCACGCTCGGCACCGAGCGCCCGCACCTGGCCGAATGGCGCGAGCGCGGCTGGTGACACCCGTCAACGGCGCCGTCAACGGCGCGGCGGTGTGCACTCCTTCCGGTCGATGATGACCGAACGCATGTCCCGAGGGAGCGGGCCGGGGTAGTTGGTGCACCATGCAACGACACCCCTCCCCGCCCCCCGGCACCTCCCCCTCGATGCTGCGGATCGCCCTGGCCTCCCTCGCCGGCACCGCCATCGAGTTCTACGACTTCTTCGCCTACGGCACGGCCGCCGCCCTCGTCCTCGGCCCGCTGTTCTTCCCCGCCTTCTCCCCGCTGGCCGCGACCCTCGCCGCCTTCGGCACCTTCGGCGTCGGCTTCCTCGCCCGCCCGCTCGGCTCCGTCCTCTTCGGCCACATCGGCGACCGCTACGGCCGGCGCCCGGTACTGCTCGGATCGCTGCTGCTCACCGGCCTCGCCACGGTGGCCGTCGGATGCGTGCCCTCGTACGCCTCGATCGGGATCGCCGCGCCCCTCCTGCTGCTCCTGCTGCGCTTCCTGCAAGGGCTCGGGCTCGGCGGCGAGTGGGGCGGGGCGGTCCTGCTGACCGCCGAGCACGCACCGGAGCGGAGGCGCGGACTGTGGTCGAGCTTCCCGCAGATGGGCCCCTCCGTCGGCTTCCTGCTGGCCAACGGGGTGGTGCTGGCGCTGTCCGGGACCCTGAGCGACGCCCGGTTCACCGCCTGGGGCTGGCGGGTGCCGTTCTGGGGCGCCGGACTGCTCGCGCTGGCCGGACTGTGGCTGCGCCGGTCGGCCGAGGAGACCCCGGAGTTCCGCGCGCTCACCGAGACCGGCCGGCGCGCCGAGGCACCGCTCACGGAGGTCGTACGCGGCCACTGGCGGCTGCTCCTGCTGACCGGCGGCGCGATGGCCTTCGGGTACGCAGTCTTCTACGCGGTCACCACCTGGTCCCTCGCGTACGCCACCGGCCACCTGCACCTGGACCGCACCGTGATGCTGGCCTGCGTCATGGCGGCGGTCCTGCTCCAGGGGCTGGTCACCCCGCTGCTCGCGGTGCTCGGCGACCGCTGGGGGCGGCGGCCGCTGTGCCTGGCCGGCAGCGCGGCCTGCGCCGTGTGGATGTTCCCCTTCGTGGCCCTGCTGCGCACGGCCGACCCGCTGCTGATCACCCTGGGCTGCGCGGGGGCGCTGCTCGGGATGGTGACGGCGTTCGCGGTGGTGGGCGCGTACCTGCCCGAGCTGTACGCCCCGCGGATCCGCTGCACCGGCGCGGCCGTCGGCTACAACCTGGGCGGGGTGCTGGGCGGCGCCCTGACGCCCATCGTGGCGACGGCCCTGGCGGAGGGCTCCGGTCCGCCCTGGGGCGTGGCGGTGTACCTGACCCTGCTCTCGCTGGCCAGCCTGACCTGCTTCGCCCTCCTTCCGGAAACGAACCCGGCCAGGGTCCGGACGCGGGCGGCGGGCACGGAAACGGGGGCGGCCGAAGCGGCCGCCCCCGCGTAGTCCCGTTCCGGGAGCGTCGGGACGTCCGGCTAGGCGTCGACGCTCTTGGTCTCCGGGGCGGCTGCGGCCTCGGCCGCCGCCTGCTTCTTGGAGTCGATCAGGCTGGTGATGGTGGTGATCACCAGGACACCGCAGATGACGCCCAGCGAGACCGGGATGGAGATCTGCGGGACGTGCACCCCGGACTCGTGCAGGGCGTGCAGCACCAGCTTGATGCCGATGAAGCCGAGGATGACGGACAGGCCGTAGCTGAGGTGGACCAGCTTCTTGAGCAGGCCGCCGATCAGGAAGTACAGCTGGCGCAGACCCATCAGGGCGAAGGCGTTGGCGGTGAAGACGATGTACGGGTCCTGGGTGAGGCCGAAGATCGCGGGGATCGAGTCCAGGGCGAAGAGGACGTCGGTGGTGCCGATGGCCAGCATGACGACCATCAGCGGCGTCAGGATCCGCTTGCCGCTGTCGCGGATGAAGAGCTTCGTGCCGTGGTAGCGGTCGGCGACGCCGAACTTCTTCTCGATCGACTTGAGGAGACGGTTCTCCTCGAACTCCTCTTCCTCTTCGTCCTTGCGGGCTTCCTGGATCAGCTTCCACGCGGTGTAGATCAGGAACGCGCCGAAGATGTAGAAGACCCACGCGAAGGTGGTGATGATCGCGGCGCCGGCGGCGATGAAGATCGCCCGCAGGACCAGGGCGATCAGCACGCCGACGAGCAGGACGCGCTGCTGGAGGTGGGAGGGCACCGAGAACTTCGCCATGATCAGGACGAAGACGAAGAGGTTGTCCACGCTCAGGGACTTCTCGGTGATGAAGCCGGCGAAGAACTCCTGGGAGGCCTGGCCGTGCCCGAAGAACATCAGTCCGAGGCCGAAGAGCCCGGCGAGCACGATCCAGACGACCGTCCAGATGCCCGCTTCCTTCATGGAAACGTCGTGCGGTTTGCGGCCGATGAAGAAGTCGGCGCCGATGAGGATGCCCAGACCTGCGATGGTCAGCACCCATAGGGTCAACGAAACGTCCACGGTTTTCACGCCTCCGGCGGATGGCTCAGCACTTGGTCAGCGTCATCGCTGCCGGAGGTCTCTTCCACCCGGACGGCCTGGAGGCCGTGGGCCGGCGCCCCGGGACCACTGCGTTGAATGAACCGAGTGGTCCGTATTGACGGGCACGCCGTGCAGAAACAGCAGGAATACTCCCCTCCGCAGGGTCCACAGTACCGGCGGAGGGGGTCAAAGGTAAAGGGCGGACCAAGAAGGGGTCAGTGGCCGGTCATGGACCGTCACCCATGGACCGTCACCGGCGGCCGGACCTCCTGGCCCGCGCCACCCGCTCCAGCGCCTGTTCCAGGACCCGGCTGCCCTGCGGGGGCAGGTCCGGCTCGAAGGTCCAGGCGTGCTGCACCCAGGGGTCGGCGAGGTGGCTGTCCGGCACCGGCGACAGCCGCATCAGCGAGCGCCACAGCGGATCCAGCAGCGGCCCGTACGCCGAGGCCTCGTCACGGTCCGCGACCATCAGCAGGTGCACGCCGACCGCGGGCCCCTCGTCGGCCAGGTAGCGCAGACGGGTGACGGACCGGTCGTCGAAGCCGTGCGGGAAGTCGTGCACGACCAGCAGCTGCTCGGCCCGGTCCACGTCCGGCGGCAGGTCCTCCGGCGCCCCGGCGCGCAGCGCCATCTGTACGAGGTCCACGCGCCGGGTCAGCCGCTCCAGGGTCCGGGTCACCCCCTCGGCGCCCGCGGCGGGCGGCGAGGCGAGCACCCCGGCGCGTACCAGCGGGGCCAGGGAGGCGGCCGCGGCCCCGGCCGCGTCGATGACGTGGACGGAGAAGCGGTCGGCGGGGTGCACCGCGAGCAGCCGCGCGGCGTGCGCGACGGCCATGTCCATGGCGAGGCGGCGCAGCCGGTCGGTGTCCATGGTCATCGCCGCTTCGGAGCCGGTGCGGCCGTTG
Source organism: Streptomyces sp. NPDC059564 (assembly GCF_042735575.1). NCBI lineage: Bacteria > Bacillati > Actinomycetota > Actinomycetes > Kitasatosporales > Streptomycetaceae > Streptomyces > Streptomyces sp. NPDC059564. Next base: position 8,058 of record NZ_JBHWBP010000048.1, read on the forward strand.
TCGATCCACAGGCCGCGCTCCAGCGGGAGCCGCATCAGCATTGGGATGCGCAGGCCGGGCCGCTCGGGCAGGCTCAGGTCGCCCAGGCGCAGGGCGAGGGGGCCCTCCTCGGGCGTGCCCCGGTCGGCGTGCCAGACGGGATCGGCCCAGCGGGCGTACGCGGCCGGGAGCGCGGGCTCGACCACCTCGGCCTCGGCGGTCAGCTGCTCCAGGTCCCGGTCGAGGACGGCACGGGCCTGGGCGACGAGGTCCTCGCGGCGGGCCCGGGCGGTGTCGCGGGCGGTGTTCCCGGAGCCGCCGAGCCGGTGGCGGGGGTCGGACAGGGCCCCGTCGAGCTCGCGGTCCAGCCGGGAGTCGGCGAAGTCGACGGCGCTGCGGTAGGCGGCGACGGTACGGGCCAGGTCCTCGAACATGCCCCAGACCTGGTTGTAGAGGCGCTCGTCCATGGACCAGCCGCTGGCGTCCCCGGCGACGGGGCGCGGGGGCTGCCCGGGCTCGGCGGCGGGTGCGGGCCTGGGCGCCGGTTCGGGGGCCTCGGTGGAGGTGCGGCGGCGGCGCGGGTGGGCGTAGTCGATGGCGGGCGGGCCGCCGATGGTGTCCGCCGGGGCGGGGCCGGTGCCGGGGCCCGAGGCGGTGGCCGGGCGGGGCGTGCCCGCGTACGGGGTACCGGAGACCGGGAGCGGGTCCGGCGGTTCGGGCGCCGGTGCGGCGGGGGCCGGGTCCCGCGGGGCGCGCAGCCCGCGCGGAACGGTCGGCGCGCTTCCGGTGGGCAGGGTCGCGAGGGTGACGTCCCCGGAGGCCACCGCGCCCAGGGCGGCGGCGCTCAGCTCCTCGGCGGCCGGGCCGGCCAGACCGGAGTCGGCCAGCAGTGCGCCGAGGCCGGCGGCGTAGCCCTGGCCCACGGCCCGGACCTTCCAGGCGCCCTGGCGCCGGTACAGCTCCAGGGCGACGACGGCGCTCTCGGAGTCCAGGCCGGTGAGGGTGTACCCGGCGAGCTCGGCGCCCTCCGGTTCGGCCACGGCCACGTACGGGGCGGCGACCTCGCCGAAGCGCGCCGGTCCGCCGGGCGGCAGCACCAGCAGCACCCGGACCAGGTGCACGGCCGCCCCGACGGCATCGAGGTCGACGGTGAACCGGTGCCGGTCGCCGACCCGGTCCGGCACCTCCAGGCCCGGCAGGGCCCGGGCACCGGGATGGGCCAGGGCCCCGGGACCGGCGAGCCGGCCCCCCTCGTCCGCGGTGGACGCCAGGGCCAGCACGGCCGCGCCCGCCGAAACCCTGACCTCCACCCGGTTGCGGGACAGGGGGTGGTTCTGCCCCCGGACCAGTTCGGCCGTCATCGTGCAGCCCTCCCCCGTGCCTTCTTCTCTTGTTCCGTACTGCTCTTGTTCCGTACCGCTCTTGCCCGGTACCGCTCTTGTTCGGTACCGCTCTTGTCCGGTACCGCTCTTCTTACAGGTGCGGCAGGATCGCCGGCATCAGGTCCTGGAAGGTCCGGCCGTTGGCCGGGTTGCCGAGGGCCGTCATCTGCCAGCCGCTGCCGACCCGGGACACCTTCGCCATGATCTGGGCGGTGTACTGGCCGCCGCCGTCGAGGGTGTAGCGGGCCAGCTCCTGGCCGTTGGTCTCGTCGACGATGCGGCAGAAGGCGTTCTGCACTTCCTGGAACGTCTGGCCGGTGAACGAGTTCACCGTGAAGACGATCTGGTCGATGTGCACCGGCACGCGCTGGAGGTCGACGAGGATCGCCTCGTCGTCCCCGCCCTGGCCGACGCCGCCGACGAGGTTGTCACCGGTGTGCCGGACGGAGCCGTCGTCGCTCTGCAGGTGCCGGAAGAACACCACGTCCACCGGCTGCTTGTCGGCGAAGAGCACCGCCGACGCGTCCAGGTCGATCTCCCGGGTCCGCGAGCCGAACAGCCCGCGGCGCTTGGCCGCCTGCCAGCCGAGGCCCATCCGGACCGCGGTCAGAGTGCCGCCGTCCGACTTCTGCAGACTGATGGCCTGACCCTTGGTCATGTTGACCGTCACGCGCTGTCCCCTCTCCGTAGCCCGCCCCGTTAACGGGCGCGCAGCGTGTAACTGCGGCTGTGTCCCAACCCTACTGACAGGCCCCGGGTCAGGCGAGACCCGCTTCCTTCATCTGCCGGAGCTCCTTCTTCAGCTCGCTCACCTCGTCGCGGATCCGGGCCGCGACCTCGAACTGGAGCTCGGCCGCGGCGCCCCTCATCCGCTCGGTCATCTGCTCGATCAGCGCGGCCAGTTCGGCGGCCGGCCGGTCGGTGAGCACCTCGGCCGCCTTGGCGCCCTTGGCCCCCTTGCCGGCCTTGCCCGCCTTGGTCGCGGTGGCGGTCGCCTTGCCGCCGAGGGCCGGTACCGGGGCCTTGCCGTCCTTGCCCTGCCGGTAGCCGGTGCCGAGGAGCTGCTCGGTGTCCAGTTCCTCGCGGGCGATGGTGGCGACGATGTCGTTGATCTTCTTGCGCAGCGGCTGCGGGTCGATCCCGTTGGCCGTGTTGTACGCGACCTGCTTCTCCCGGCGGCGGTTGGTCTCGTCGATCGCCTGGGCCATGGCCGGGGTGATGCTGTCCGCGTACATGTGGACCTGGCCGGAGACGTTGCGCGCCGCGCGGCCGATGGTCTGGATGAGGGAGGTCCCGGAGCGCAGGAAGCCCTGCTTGTCGGCGTCGAGGATGGCCACCAGCGACACCTCCGGCAGGTCGAGGCCCTCGCGCAGCAGGTTGATGCCGACCAGGACGTCGTACTCGCCGGAGCGCAGCTCGCGCAGCAGCTCGATGCGGCGCAGCGTGTCCACGTCGCTGTGCAGGTAGCGGACCTGGATGCCGAGCTCCAGGAAGTAGTCGGTGAGGTCCTCGGCCATCTTCTTGGTGAGGGTGGTGACCAGGACGCGCTCGTCCTTCTCGACCCGCTGGCGGATCTCGTGCACCAGGTCGTCGATCTGTCCCTCGGTCGGCTTGACCACGACCTCGGGGTCGATGAGGCCGGTGGGGCGGATGATCTGCTCGACGAAGCCGTCGCCGCGCGAGAGCTCGTACTTGCCGGGGGTCGCCGACAGGTAGACGGTCTGGCCGATGCGCTCCTGGAACTCCTCCCACTTCAGCGGCCGGTTGTCGAGGGCGGACGGCAGCCGGAAGCCGTGGTCGACCAGGGTCCGCTTGCGCGAGGCGTCGCCCTCGTACATGGCGCCGATCTGCGGAACGGTGACGTGCGACTCGTCGATGACCAGGAGGAAGTCCTCCGGGAAGTAGTCGATGAGGGTGTTGGGCGCGGAGCCGCGCTCGCGGTCGTCCATGTGGAGCGAGTAGTTCTCGATGCCGGAGCAGGACCCGATCTGGCGCATCATCTCCAGGTCGTAGGTGGTGCGCATGCGCAGCCGCTGGGCCTCCAGCATCTTGCCCTGCTTCTCCAGCTCCGCGAGGCGCTCGGCCAGCTCGGCCTCGATCCCGCGGACGGCCTTCTCCATGCGCTCGGGGCCGGCGACGTAGTGGCTGGCGGGGAAGACGTAGAGCTCGCGGTCCTCGCTGATGACCTCGCCGGTCAGCGGGTGCAGGGTGGACAGGGCCTCGATCTCGTCGCCGAACATCTCGATGCGGACCGCGAGTTCCTCGTAGACCGGGAAGATCTCGATGGTGTCGCCGCGGACCCGGAAGGTGCCGCGGGTGAAGGCCACGTCGTTGCGGGTGTACTGGATGTCGACGAAGCGGCGCAGCAGCTGGTCGCGGTCCATCTCCTCGCCGACCTTGAGGGGGACCATCCGGTCGACGTACTCCTGCGGGGTGCCGAGGCCGTAGATGCAGGACACGGAGGCGACGACGATCACGTCGCGCCGGGTCAGCAGCGAGTTGGTCGCGGAGTGGCGCAGCCGCTCCACCTCCTCGTTGATCGAGGAGTCCTTCTCGATGTAGGTGTCCGACTGCGGTACGTACGCCTCGGGCTGGTAGTAGTCGTAGTACGAGACGAAGTACTCGACGGCGTTGTTCGGCAAGAGCTCGCGGAACTCGTTCGCCAGCTGGGCGGCGAGGGTCTTGTTCGGAGCCATCACCAGCGTCGGCCGCTGGAGCTTCTCGATCATCCAGGCCGTGGTCGCCGACTTGCCTGTGCCCGTCGCACCCAGCAGTACGACGTCCTTCTCACCTGCACGGATGCGCTTCTCCAGCTCGGCGATGGCCGCCGGCTGGTCGCCGCTGGGCTGGTAGGAGCTGACGACCTCGAAAGGCGCCACCGTGCGTTCGATCTTCGATACGGGCCGCATGAGTCAACCGTACGGCCCCCCACTGACAGCCAGCGCGGTCTGGTCCGTTTGTCGTAGTTCGGTGGCGCGGCGGTGATCATCAACCCCATGATCGCCGTGGAACGGCTCTCCGTCGGTGCACGGCGGGTGCGTCACCGCAACGTCTGTCGCTCCGCACCCGTTTGAGGCAGAGCAGGGCTCACGACCCGAGGAGAACGCACATGTACGTCGTCCGACCCGCCGCCGCGGCGGCCGCCGCCTTCCTGGGCCTCGCCCTCAGTCTGCTGGGCGGGACGGCCGCGTCCGCCGCGCCCGGCACCGGCTCCCCCGGCGCCCCGTCCGCCACCACGCAGAAGCGGTTCCTGGGCCCCGTCGTCTACGCCCACCGGGGGGCTTCGGCGTACGCCCCGGAGAACACGATCGAGGCCATCGACCGGGCCCTGTGGATGGGCTTCGACTGGGTCGAGAACGACGTCCAGCGGACCAGCGACGGAGAGCTGGTGGTGATTCACGACGACACCCTGGCCCGTACGACGAACGTCGAGCAGGTGTTCCCCGGCCGCGAGCCGTGGCGGGTCAAGGACTTCACGGCGGCCGAGATCGCCCGGCTGGACGCGGGGAGCTGGTTCGGCCCGCAGTTCGCGGGCGCCCGGGTGCCGACCCTGCGGGAGTACATGGACCGGGTCCAGGACAACCAGCAGCGGCTGCTGCTGGAGATCAAGAAGCCGGAGGCCTACCCGGGGATCGAGGAGCAGACCCTGAAACTGCTGGGCGAGCTGGGCTGGCTCGACGAGAAGCACGTGTCCCAGCGCCTGGTGGTGCAGAGCTTCAGCGCCGACTCCGTACGGATCGTGCACCGCCTGCGGCCCGATCTGGTGACCGCCTTCCTGGGCACCCCGACCGTGGCCGACCTGCCGCGGTACGCCGAGTTCACCGACCGGATCAACCCCTGGCACACCACGATCTCGGCCGACTGGGTCAAGGCGGTGCACGGGCTGCGGGGCGCGCACGGCAAGGCCATGGAGGTGGACACCTGGATCGTCGACGACGCGACCACCGCCCGCAAGGTCCGGGAGATGGGGGTGGACGGGATCATCACGAACATGCCCGACGTCGTACGGGAGGCCGTGGGCGGATTCTGACCGCGGGCGGCGGGGGCTGTCGGTGGGGCGCCGTACCGTGGAGACGTGGACAGCACCGAGCGGCCCCGCGGGCCGCACCTCGAATGGACCGTCGTCCCCAGCGACATCGGTCCCCTTCTCCTGGCCGCGACCCCCGAGGGTCTGGTCCGGGTCGAGTTCCATGCCGGGCCGCAGCGCGTCGAGCGGATGATCGGCTCCCTCGTCTCCCGGCTCGGCGCCGACGCCCGGCGGCCGGCCCCGGGCGAGGAGGTGCTCCTCGCCGAGCCGATACGCCAGCTCGACCGGTACTTCGCCGGTGCGCTGCGGCGCTTCGAGCTGCCGCTGGACTGGCGGCTCAGCTCCGGCTTCAACCGCCAGGTGCTGCTGGAGCTCGACCGCTCGGTGCCCTACGGATCGGTGGTCGGGTACGGGGAGCTGGCCGCCCGGGCCGGGCAGCCGGGGGCGGCCCAGGCGGTGGGCAACGCCATGGGGTCGAATCCGCTGCCGGTGGTCGTGGCCTGCCACCGGGTCGTGGAGAACGACGGGGGCATCGGGGGCTTCGGGGGCGGGGTGGAGACCAAGCGGATCCTGCTCGCGCTGGAGGGAGTGCTTCCGCAGCCCCTGTTCTGACCTGCGCGTTATCCGCTCGCGCCTACCCTGTTCCGCCGCACGGTAAGGGGTGGGACACTTCCGCGGTGACTACTGTTGCCGGATCCGGCCTCCCCGCGCGCACCCCCGCCCCGGACCTCGTCCCCGCGTGCCCGCGAGGGGGGTGTCGCGCGTGACCTCCACACCCGGGACGGCTCCGGGAACCGGTACGGGCGGCGGCGGGGGCGACGCCGCCGCCGCGGGCGGCTTCACGGCGGGGGCCGCCGGTCCCGGTCCGGCCGGAGCGTCGAAGGGCACCGGCACGCCCGGTACCGACGGCCCGACGGGCACCGACGCGGCCGTGGCGGGCCCGGCAGGGGGCATGGACCTCGCGGACCTGCCGCGGCTGCGGCGGCGGATATCCGGGGTGCTGATCGCCAGCCAGATGCTCGGCGGCCTCGGCGTGCCGATCAGCATCGCCCTCGCCCCTGTCCTGGCCACCGAGATCAGCGGCACCGAGGCCCTGTCCGGACTCGCCTCCACCGCCGCGGTGATCGGCACCGCCCTGGTCTCGCTCCCCCTCGCCGCGCTGATGACCGCGCGCGGGCGCCGCCCGGGACTGGTCGTCGCCTACGCGATCGGCACGCTCGGCGCCGCCCTCGTCGTCCTGGCCGCCTCCGTGAAGAGCTTCCCCCTGCTCATGCTCGGCATGGCCGCCTTCGGCGCCGCGTCCTCCGCCAACCTCCAGGCCCGCTTCGCCGCCGCCGACCTCGCGGCGCCCGACCGGCGGGCCCGTTCGATCTCGGTGGTCGTCTGGGCCTCCACCATCGGCGCGGTGCTCGGCCCCAACCTCTCCGCCCCCGCCAGCGCCAGCTTCGCCGGCACCTCCATACCCCAGACGGCGGGGCCCTTCGTCTGGGCCGCCGCCGTCTTCGTCCTCACCGGCACGCTGATCGCCGTCTTCCTGCGGCCCGACCCCCTGCTGACGGCCCGGGCGCTGGCCGGCCCCGCGGAACAGTCCCGTCAGGGCCGCTCGCTGCGCGCCGGGTTCCACGCCGTACGGGCCTCCCCGCGCGCCCGGCTCGCGCTGCTCACCGTCGCCGTGTCCCACACCACCATGGTCTCGATCATGGTGATGACCCCGGTCGACCTCGGCCACCACGGCGCCGGCCTCAAGCTGGTCGGCCTGGTGATCAGCGGCCACATCGCCGGCATGTTCGCCTTCTCCCCGGTCATGGGGTGGCTCGCCGACCGCCTCGGCCGGCTGTCCGTGATCGGCCTCGCGGCCGGGCTGCTGTCGATCGCCGCCCTGCTCGCCGGCACCGCGCACGGCAACCACGCGCAGAGCGCGGCCGGCCTCTTCCTGCTCGGCCTCGGCTGGTCCGCCGGGATGGTCTCCGGGTCGGCGCTGCTGACCGACTCCGTGCCGCAGCCCGCGCGTGCCGCCGTACAGGGCCTGAGCGACCTGACGATGAACACGGCGGCCGGGCTCGGCGGGGCGGCGGCCGGGCTGGTCATGGCGCAGGCGGGCTACGGCTGGCTCAACGCGATCGGCGCCGCGCTGCTCCTGCCGATGGCGGCGCTCGCCCTGTTCACCGCCCGGCGGCACCCGGCGGGTCCCGCGGCCGCGACCGCCGAGGGCGTCAGTAACTGATGTGGTAGGCCTTGCGGAGCGTCTCGTGCACGGTCCAGGTGGTCCTGTCGCCCTCCCGGAGCACGCAGGCCGAACCCGGGCCGACCTCCAGCGTCGCGCCGCCCTCGACCTCGATGGTGGCGCGGCCGCTGACCACGACGAACAGCTCGTTGGCCTCCGTATCGGTGACCACGCCCGGGGTGATCTGCCAGATCCCCCTGATCTGCGAGCCGTCCTCGGCCTCCCACAGCACCTTGCCGGTCACCACGGGGGTGCCGGAGAGGATCTGCGCGGGGTCGAGGTCCTCGGCCTCCAGCTCGGAGTCGGGGACGTCCGCGACGGACACGGCGAAGGAGCCGGGGGCGGTGTGATCACTGGTGCTCATGGCGCGTCAGCCTAATCCGGACGCCACCGGCCCCGGGGTGACCAGAGCGTCCAGTGCGGACGCGGCGCACCCGTCACTCCGTCGAGCGGACCCGGGGCGCGGGGCGGCGGGCGCCGAGCACGGGCTGGTGGAAGCCGGTCGCTTCGGCGGCGTGCCGGACGGGTTCGCCGAAACCGGCCCCGCGCACGTAGCGGGCCGTCTCCTCCTCGGGCAGGGCCCAGTAGGTGGCGGTCGAGGTGCGCGTGGTCCACGTCCCGCCCGACGGCAGCAGCTGGAAGAGCTCGACGTCGTAGCGCTCCTCGTGCCAGTGCCAGTGCCAGTGCCAGAGCTGGAAGGTGATGGTCCGCCCGTCGGGCCCGGTCCGTACCCGCGGGGCCTCGCTCGCCGGGCGGGTGCGGCGCAGTACGGCCGGGTCGAGAGCAGCAGCAGGCCGCCGGGGCGCAGCACCCGCCGGGTTTCGGCCAGAGCGGCGCGGACGTCCTCGGCGGTGAGCAGGTGCGGGAGGGCGTTGTCGGCGTACACGACGGCGTCGAAGCGGCCGTCGGCGAAGGGCAGCGCGCGCATGTCGGCGGCGGCGACCGGCAGCGTCAGCCCGCGCGCCCGCGCCTCGCGCGCGGCGCGGGCCACGGCCCGGGGGCTGAGGTCGGTGCCGGTGACCCGGTGGCCCAGGTACGCCAGGCCCAGCGCCTGGGTGCCGATCCCGCACGCGTTGTCGAGCACGGTGTGGGGGCCGGGGCCGAGCGCGGAGGTGAGCAGGGCGTCCAGGGCCTTGCCCTGGCGGGTGACGCTCGCGTCCCAGTCCGCGTACATGAGGTCGTAGCGGGCGGCGAGTTCATCGTGGAAACCGCGCGTGTCCCTACGGGAACGCTACTCGGACAGCTTCGCGCCGGAGCACGGGAGGCGCGTTTGGGGGCGCGCATCCCGTGCCATGGATGGGGGCATGCCACAGCACAGAGCATCCGAGGTCCCGGTCCTGTCGGAAGAGGTGCGCGAGGCGCTGGCCGCGCGCAGGCCCGTCGTCGCGCTGGAGTCGACGATCATCGCCCACGGGCTGCCCCGTCCCCGCAATCTGGAGGTGGGGTTGGAACTGGAGGCCCTGGTCCGGGCGGAGGGCGCGGTTCCGGCTACGGTCGCGGTGGTCGACGGGGTGGCGTACGCGGGCCTCGACAAGGCGCGGCTGGAGCGGATCGCGGCCGGTGAGGGCGTACGGAAGCTGGGCCACCGGGACCTGGCCCCCGCCCTGGCCACCGGGGCGACCGGCGCGACGACGGTGTCCGCGACGGCCCTGCTGGCCGCGCGGGCGGGGCTGCGGGTCTTCGCGACGGGCGGGCTGGGCGGCGTACACCGCGAATGGACCGTCTCCCAGGACGAGTCGGCGGACCTCGCGCTGCTCGCGCGGACCCGGATCACGGTGGTGTGCGCGGGGGTGAAGTCGATCCTCGACGTGCCGGCCACCCTGCAGCGGCTGGAGACCCTGGGCGTGGGGATCCTGGGTTACCGGACGCGGCGCTTCCCGGGGTTCTACCTGGCCGACTCCGGCGAGCCGGTGGACTGGACGGTGGAGGATCCGCAGCAGGTGGCGGCGGTGATGGCCGCTCAGGACGCGCTCGGCGGCCCGGAGTCGGCGCTGCTGGTGGCGAACCCGGTGGCGGAGGCGGACCAACTGGACCCGGCCCTGCACGCCCGCGTGCTGACCGAGGCCCTCGCGGAATGCCGGGCCCGCGGGATCACGGGCCAGGCGGTGACCCCGTTCCTGCTGTCCTACCTGGTCGGGGCAACGGAAGGCGCCTCCCTGAAGGCCAACCTGTCGGCGGTCCGGGGCAACGTCCGCCTCGGCGCCCGCATCGCCACGGCCTGGACGGCCCGGGCATGACACCGACACCGGAGCCGGCCGGTCCACGGCGGATACGCACCACACCCCGAGCCGGGACGCCGGGGACGCCGGGGGAACCGGGGGCGCCCAGGGCGGCCGGGGTACCCGGAGCCGCGCCCGGGGCGCTCGTGGTCGTCGGGGACGTGGTCACGGACGTGGTGGCGGTCCATACGGAGCCCCTCGCTCCGGCCACCGACACCGCCGCGCGGATCCGTACCCTCCCCGGCGGCGCGGGCGCCAACGCGGCGTGCTGGGCGGCCCGCTCGGGGGCGGCCGAGGTGCGCCTCCTCGCACGGGTGGGCGCGGAGTCGGCGCGCTGGCACGAGCGGGCCCTGGTCGACGCCGGAGTCCGGCCCCGGCTGGTCGTGGACCCGGTGGAGCCGACCGGGACCGTGGTGGCGCTGGTCGGCAAGGACGCGGAGCGGACCTTCCTGACCGACAGCGGGGCCTCGCTGCGGCTGTGCCCCGCCGACTGGGCGCCCGCCCTGCTGGACGGCGCCGCGCACCTGCACCTGTCGGGCTACCTCTTCTTCGCGGACAGCAGCCGTGAGCTGGCCCTCGTCGCGCTGCGGGCGGCCCGCACCCGGGGCGTGCCGGTCAGCGTGGACCCGGCGTCGGCGGGGTTCCTGGCCGTGCTCGGCGCCGAGCGCTTCCTGGCCGCCGTGGCGGGGGTCGGCGTACTCCTGCCGAACGAGGACGAGGCCCGGCTGCTGGCGGGGCTGCCGGAGCCGGCCGGTGCGGCCCGCGCGGCGGCGGAGCTGAGCCGTCGGGTACCGCTGGTGGTGGTCACCCGCGGCACGGGCGGAGCGCTCGTCGCGGAGGGCGGCCGGGTCACCGCCGAGGTGGCGGCGGAGCCGGCCGAGGCCGTGGACACGACGGGGGCCGGTGACGCCTTCACCGGCGGCTTCCTCGCGGCCCGGCTCGCGGGCGCCGACCCGGCGCAAGCAGCCGCGGCGGGCTGCCGGGCGGCCGCCCGAGCAGTCACCCGCCTGGGCGGCCGCCCCTGACGCGGACCGCCCTTGACGCGGACACGGCCGGGGGCGGGAAGGCCTCTACCCCGCCCCGCCACCGGGGCATCCGGTCCATGCCGGGTGTCGGGCGTCGTCCGCCCTCACCAGGACGTCCGCGGCCGACGCCGGATCCGTCTCGGCCGCGTAGCGGGCGAACGCGGGCAGCGTCCAGCGCGCACTCTCCTCCGTACGCCGGGCCAGCGCCCCCGCGGAGAGGTTGATGTGCACGCTGAGGTCGAAGGGGAACCAGTGCCCCAGCAGCAGCGGCCCGTGGACGATCAGCACCCCGCCCGGGGGGAGTTCGGCGTAGGGACTGCGCGTCGCGCGGTCGGTCACCGGATCCCACAGGTCGGGCAGCACCCGCCCGCTGCCGCCGGGATCCGTCGGGCCGAACACCTCGCGCCACAGGGCCCCGGTGTCGTACCAGCCGCCGAGGTACGCGTCCACGTCCTCGCGGCCGAACTCGAAGCGGAGCGACGCCGGCCGCAAGAACCCCTCGGCGGCGACCACCAGCACCGAGCGCCCCCGCGGCCGCAGCGCGTCGGCGAGCCGCCCCGCGAGCAGCCCGGTATCGGCGGCGGGCGCGCCGTCGATGCCGACACGCTGCCAGGCCGGCGCCTCCGGCCCGCCCCCACCGTCGGTACGGGAGTCGTCCAGGTGACCGGCGAGCCGCTCGGCCATCCGCTGCCAGGTGATCGCTTCCAGCTTCACCAGCCCATTGTCAGTGCCGGGGCTTAGCGTTTTTCACGAGGGATCACCGGTGAACAGGAGCCGTTGACCCGGCCCTTGGGGAGGAGTCTGTCATGGCTCGGGAGACGACGTATCTGGAGCTGTCGCAGGAGAACGGCGCGGCGCACAAGTTCTACGAGGTGACGGTCGACGGCACCGACGTCTCGGTGCGCTACGGCCGCATCGGCGCGGCCGGCCAGCTGCAGAACTCCTCGTTCCCCACGCCCGACAAGGCCCGCGCGGCCGCCGCCAAGAAGATCGGCGAGAAGGTCCGCAAGGGGTACGCGCCGGCGGTTCAAGGGGCCCGCGCGGCCCGCGCCGTGACCCGCCGCCAGGTGACGTCGGCACCGTCGACGGCCCGGGCGGTGGCGCCGGTGCTGTGGCGCTTCCGTACCGGCTCCTCCGCGTTCGGCATCCACGTGGACGAGGACCGCTGCTGGGTCGGCAACCAGGCGGGCGACGTCTACACCCTGAGCCACGGCGGGGAGGTGCTGGCCCGCTACTCGCTGCCGGACGGGGTGAAGTGCCTGGTCGCGGACGAGTTCTGGATATACGCGGGCTGCGACGACGGCACGGTCTACGACCTGTCCTCCAAGGTGCCGTTCGGCGCGTACGACATCGCGGCGGACGTGGACATCTTCTGGCTCGACATCCGCGAGGGCGTGCTGAACGTGTCCGACCGCAACGGCGGTCTGACGGTCATCGACCACGAGGACGAGTTCCAGTGGTCGCGCAAGTCCGCCGGCTCCAACGCCTGGATGGTCCGGGCGGACGACCGGGCCGTCTACCACGGGCACAGCCAGGGCGTGACGGCCTACGCCCCCGACGGCAGCGGCGAGTTGTGGCACACGGCGACGAACGGCTCGGTGCTCTTCGGCTGGCAGGAGCGCGACGCCGTCTACGCGGGGACCGGGCGCAACACCGTGCAGCGGCTGTCGAAGGCGACGGGCGCGGTCGAGGCCTCGTACCGGTGCGACGCGGCCGTGTACTCCTGCGCGACCTCCCCGGACGGGCGGCACGTGTTCGCCGGTGACCTCGCCTCGTCGGTGTACTGCTTCGACGCCGAGGGGCGCAGGCTCTGGAAGCTCGGCACGGGCAGCGGGTCGGCCCTGTCCATGCAGTACCTGGACGAACGGCTCTACCTGGTCACCACGGACGGCTCGCTGGTGTGCGTGGATGCCGGCGAGGCCGCCATCGCGGCGGCGCAGCAGGGTTCCGTGCCGGCGGCGGTGGACGTGAAGTCGGCGGCGGCCCTGCCGGTGTTCACCCCGGCGGCTTCGGCCGCGGCGGTGGCGACGGTCCGTTCGGCCGCGGTCCCGGCGGGCAAGGTGGTCGTCGAGTGCGTGCAGCAGGGCGGCCGGATGCGGGTGCAGGTGGTGTCGGAGGGCTTCGAGACCTCCTGGAACGTCCAGTTCCCGCGCGGGATACGGGAGCCCGGCGCCCGGTACGTGGTGGACGGGCTGCACGCGGCGTCCGGGGGCTTCTACCGGGTACGCGGCGAGATCCGCCGACTGGTCTGAGGCGCCGGCCGGGTCGTGCCGTGGCGGACGGGGGTCACCACGGCACGGCCGCGCCGTCGTGCTCCGGGCAGCCGCAGGGTGCGGCGCCGCGCGGGGCCGGCACGGGCACCGCGAAGGGGGCGCCCTCGGGGAGGGCGCAGATCACGTGGAGGACGATCGGGCGGGCGCCGAGGTTGCGGCCGAGGTGGACGTGTCCCGCGCCCGCCGGTTCGACGAAGGTGGCTCCCACCGGGTGCACCTCCACGGTGCCGTCGCCGAGGACGCGCGTCAGGGTCCCGGAGACGACCACCGCCATCAGCGGCACCCGGTGGTAGTGCCAGCCCGTGCAGCCGCCGGGCTCCAGCACGACCTCGCGGCGCATGAGGTCGCAGGGCTCGGCCCTCGCTCCCGGCCGCCGCACCGTCGCCGTCGTCGCCATCCGCCGTCCCCCCATGTGCCCTCCCGTTCCGGCTCACCGTAGGAGGACCTGACCACGTCCGGACAGATTTAATGAAGAGCCAATTACCCGTCCGCACAAGGTGATACAAGCACCGGTCGGCGGTATCACAACGGCATGAGTCTCGTCGTCTTCGAGTCACAGAAGCAGATCCACTGCGCCGAGTGCCGGCAGGGCCCGCTGCGGCGTCTCGTGCGCGAGTCCGGTGTGCCCCGCTGTCTGGACTGTGCCGATCTGGGGCACCTCGTGTACCTGCCGCGCGGCGACGCGGCACTCACCCGGCGGGCCAGGGAGGCCAGTTCACTGTCCGCCGTCGTCGTACGCCGGCACAAGCGGCGCCGCCGCTACGAGCGCCAGGGGCTGCTGGTCGAGGACGCCGCCCTGGCCCGCGCCGAGCACGCCTGCCTCGCGGACGCCGAGGCCCGCGCCCGTCGCCGGGAGCGCGACCGGCTGCGCCGGGCGGCCGAGGACGTCCGCTTCACCGCCGCCTTCGCCGCCGAGATCCGGCGGCTGTTCCCGGGCTGCCCAGAGGACCGTGCCCGGGCGATAGCCGCCCATGCCTCGGTGCGCGGCAGCGGACGGGTCGGCCGCACCGCCGCGGGCCGGGCCCTGGACGAGCAGGCGGTGTCGGTGGCGGTACGGGCGGCCGTGCGGCACACCGAGACCGAGTACGACGCCCTGCTGATGGCGGGCGTTCCGCGCTTCACGGCCCGGGCCCTGCTGGCGGCGCAGATCGACGCGGTCCTGGACGGCTGGCGGGCACGGGCGGCCTGAGCGCCGCCGAGGGCCGGGGGTCCGGTCACCGCCCGCCGACGGTGACCGGACCGGCGCGCTAGTTGAGGCGGAAGCGCCGGTAGAGGACGACCCCGCCGAGGAGCAGGACGCCGCTGCCGGGCAGCAGGTAGCCGAGGCCCTCGGAGCCGGTGTGGGCGAGCGCCGCGGTCTCGCGCGGCGCAGCCGCCGGAGCGGGCGGGGTGACGGGCCGCACGGCGACGGGCGGCTGCGGAGGCTTCCCGACGGTGGGGGTCTCCCCGTTGACCGAGGTGTTGCCGTGGGAGCCGTTGCCGACCCCGACGACGCTCACCGAGTTGCCGCTGACGTTGAGCGGCACATCGACGGGAAGCTGGAGGCCGTTGCCGGACAGCAGCCCGGGAGAATCCTTTCCGCGCCCTTCCGCGACCGCCCCTCCCCCATGGCCCGACCCGGGTTTCGAGGGGTGCCCGGACGCGTCCGGGTGCGAGGGCCTCGGCCCCGGATTCCCACCGCCCGGCGCCTCGTTGGCACAGCGGTTCCCGCTCGCGGAGTTGAGCACCCCGACGACGCTCACGGTGTTCCCGCACACGTTCACCGGGGTGTGCACCGGCAACTGCAGCAGGTTGCCCGAGAGGACCCCCGGCGAGCGCTCGGCGTGCCCGCCCGCACCCGCGTCGGCGTGGGCGAGACCGCCCACCCCCGCGACCGTCAGTCCACCACCCGCGACCATCGCCGCGATCAAGCCATTCCGACGACTGTGACGCATCAGTTTTCCTGCCTTCCGGAGGGGTCCGCGGGCATCTCACCCACACCGGAAACAACGCCTTAAACCCATTCGGGTTATAGAGCCGGTAGGCATTTCACTCCATCGTGTACTGGGTACTGCCTACTTCATGACAGAACGACCGCTGCTGCTGCTCGACGTGGACGGCCCCCTCAACCCCTTCCGCGACCCCTTCGCCGCCCTGCGCGGGTACACGAGCCACCGGATGCGCCCCGACGTGTGGCTCTCCTACCGCGACCCGGAATCCCGCCGCGCCCGGCGCGGAGTGAGGGTCCGCCTCCACCCCTCCCACGGCGCGCGACTGCTGGCCCTCCCCTTCGAACTGGCCTGGGCCACGGCCTGGACGCACCAGGCCAACACCCTGATCGCGCCGCACATAGGACTTCCCGCTGATCTTCCTGTCATCGACTGGCCGGAACTTTTCGCCCGCGACCCCGACGGCCTCTTCTGGAAGACCCGGCCCCTCCTCGACTGGGCGGCCGGCCGCCCCTTCGCCTGGGTCGACGACATGATCACCCCGGAGGATCAGGCCTGGGTGGCCGCCCACCACCCCTCGCCGGCCCTCCTCCTACGCGTCCACCCCCGTCACGGCCTCCGCGACCGCGACTTCCACACCCTCTCCACCTGGGCCGCCGAGGTCACCTCAGGGCGGTGACGGGGTCCGGGGCGGCGGGGGTGGGGGTGGGCCACCAGTCTTCGGTTTCGGGGCGGGATTCGTAGGCGTACCAGAGGCCCTCGCGGCTCAGGCGGAGCTGGCGGGTGCGGGCCGTGAGGCGGTTGCGGTCGGGGCGGAAGGCGCCCTGGCCGGCGGCGAGGAGGGCGGGGCGGGCCCGGTCGAACGGGCCGGCCGGGGGGTCCCAGGGCTCGTCGAGGACGGTGAGGGCGGGCAGGCCGCCCTGCCGCCAGGCCGCGGCGGCGCGGGCCAGATCGGTGCTGGTGCGGCCGGTGGCCCGGGCCAGGTCGCGGTACAGGGCGCGGGCGGCGCCGGTCAGGCCGGCCGTGGGGTGCGCGGAGGCCAGCCGTACGGCGTCCTGCCACAGGGTGAGCCCCCCGGTCGGGTCGTCGCCGGTGGTGAGCAGGGCGAGGGCGCGAGCGGCGGCGTCGGTGGCGAGCTGGTCGAGGGCCAGCGGGTCGGGCGCCGCCGGATCGGCCGGGTAGGCGGGCGGCAGGCCGGTGGCGGCGGGCGGGGCGAGCGGGGCCGGCAGCGGGGGCAGGCTGCCGCGGGCCGCGGCCGCGCGGGCCGGGACGCCGGGGAAGTCCGGTGCGGCGTCGGGCTGTTCGCGGGCGGCGTGGGCGGCGTTGCGCCGGGTCAGCTCCTCCAGGAGCTCCCGTTCCCCGCGGCCGCGCAGGAGCAGCAGGACGAAGGGGTCCGCGTCGAGCAGCCGGGCGGCCCGGTAGCAGAGGGCGGCGGCGTGCTTGCAGGGCGGCCGCCCCACGTCCGGGCAGGAGCAGCGCGCGACGAGCTCGCCCGCGCCGGGCAGGACGGTCTGCGCGAGGGACTGCGGAACCTCCCGCTCCAGCAGGGCGCCCAGGGCGGCGGGATCCGCCGCCACCTCCTCCAGGACTTCGGCCCACTCGGGGTCGGTGAAGGCGCCCAGCGACAGCTCGGTGCGGTACGGGCGGGCGCGGCTGCCCCGTACGTAGGCCACGATCCGGCCCGGAGTGACGGTGACGGCGTCGACGTGCCCCTCGGCGGCGTACGTACGGCCCCGGGCGAGCCGGGCCGCGTCGTGCGCGCGGGCCTCCAGGGCGGCCACCCAGGCCCGGCCCCACCAGGTCGCCGCTTCCAGCCCGGCGGGCACGGTCTCGAAGGTGCGGCGGCGGTCGTCCCGCGCGGTGATCACGCGGGCCTCCGCAGCGAGACGAGATCGGCCAGCTCGCGGTCGGTCAGTTCGGTCAGCGCCGATTCACCGGAGCCCAGGACGGCGTCGGCGAGGGCGCGTTTGGCTTCGAGCATGTCGGCGATGCGGTCCTCGACGGTGCCCTCGGCGATGATGCGGTGGACCTGGACGGGCTGGGTCTGGCCGATGCGGTAGGCGCGGTCGGTGGCCTGTTCCTCGACGGCGGGGTTCCACCAGCGGTCGTAGTGGACGACGTGTCCGGCGCGGGTGAGGTTGAGGCCGGTGCCGGCGGCTTTGAGGGAGAGCAGGAAGACGGGGACCTCGCCGGACTGGAATCGGTCGACGAGCTCCTCGCGGCGCGGTACGGGGGTTCCGCCGTGCAGGAGCTGGGTGGGGATCCCGCGGGCGGCCAGGTGCCTCTCCAGGATCCGGGCCATGGTCACGTACTGGGTGAAGACCAGCACCGAGCCTCCCTCGGCCAGGATGGTGTCGAGGAGCTCGTCGAGAAGGGCGAGTTTGCCCGAGCGGTGCGGGATGCGGGGCGGATCCTCCTTCAGGTACTGGGCCGGGTGGTTGCAGATCTGCTTGAGCGAGGCCAGCAGCTTCATGATCATGCCGCGCCGTTCCATGCCCTCGCTCGACTCGATCACCGCCATCGCCTCCTCCACCGCCGCCTGGTAGAGGGAGGCCTGCTCGCGGGTCAGGGACACCGGATGGTCGGTCTCCGTCTTGGGCGGCAGCTCGGGGGCGATCCCGGGGTCGGACTTCTTGCGCCGCAGCAGGAACGGCCGCACCAGCGCCGCCAGTCGGGCGACGGCCGCCTCGTTGCCGCCGTCCTCCTCCTGCTGGTGCTCGACCGGGCGGGCATGGCGGGCCCGGAAGGTGGTGAGCGGGCCCAGCAGGCCGGGCGTGGTCCAGTCGAGGAGGGCCCACAGTTCGGAGAGGTTGTTCTCGACGGGGGTGCCGGTGAGGGCGACGCGGGCCGGGGCGGGGATGGTGCGCAGGGCCTTGGCGGTCGCCGAGTACGGGTTCTTCACGTGCTGCGCCTCGTCGGCGACGACCATCCCCCAGGACGCGGCGGCGAGTTCGGGCGCGGCCGTACGCATCGTGCCGTACGTGGTCAGGACGAAGCCGCCGGACAGCCCGTCCAGGCTGCGGCCCGAGCCGTGGAAACGGCGCACCGGGGTGCCGGGGGCGAACTTCTCGATCTCCCGCTGCCAGTTGCCCAGCAGCGACGCCGGGCACACCACCAGCGTCGGCTCCGGCCGGTCGCGGTGCAGGTGCAGCGCGATCAGCGTGACCGTCTTGCCCAAGCCCATGTCATCGGCGAGGCAGCCGCCCAGACCGAGCGAGGTCATCAGGTCCAGCCAGGCCAGACCCCGCAACTGGTAGTCCCGCAACGTCGCCCTCAACGCCACGGGCTGCGCCACCGGCGCCAGATCCCCCATGAGCCGCGCCCGCAGCGCCGCGAGCGCCCCCACCGGGACCACGGGCACCGTCTCCCCGTCGACCTCGGCCGTCCCCGTCAGTACGGTCGCCAGCGCGTCCACCGGGTCCAGCAGCCCGAGTTCCCGCTTGCGCGCCTTGCGCACCAGGGCCGGATCGACCCGGACCCACTGGTCGCGCAGCCGCACCACGGGCCGGTGGGCCTGCGCGAGCGCCTCCATCTCGCCGGGGGTGAGGCGGTCACCGCCGAGGGCGAGGTCCCAGGAGAAGGCGAACAGCGCGGCCGCGTCGAAGAAGGCGGTTCCGTCGGTGGCGGAGCCGGGCGCGGTGGAGCGTACGACGGCGGTCGCGGACAGCGAACGGGCGAGCTCGCGCGGCCAGTGGACCGGGACTCCGGCGGCCGCCAGCCGGGGCGCGGCGGGGCCGAGGAGGTCTTCGAGCTCCGGGTCGGAGAGGGCCAGGGCGTCGGGCACGGGCTGGTCGAGCAGGCGCAGCAGCGGGGGCCAGATGCGGGCGGCCCGGCGCAGCGCGAGCACGGCGTCGATCCGGGCGCGGGGCCCGAACCCGGCGGCGGCCGCCCCGGCCCACAGCTGTCCGGCGTCGGTCACCAGGGTCGGGTCGGCGAGGCTGTGCACCTGGACCACGGCCGCCCCGGCGCGGCGCACGTCCTGTGGCTCGGCCTCGTCGAACAGGCGGAAGGAGGACAGGTCGAGGCGCAGCGAGATGCCCACCCCGGCATCGGCTCCGGCGGCGACCTGCGTGGCCCATTCCTGTATCCCCGGCACCCGCTGCGGCTCCTGCGCGGCGAAGGGCCGCCCGGCGGCGAAGGGCGCGGCCGGGGTGCGGGGCAGGATATCGGCGACGGCATCGAGGAAGGCCCTGACCAGGGCCTCCGGTTCGGGCAGCGTCAGCGGGCGGCGGCCGGCGAGCGGGGTGGCGTACCCCTCGTACGGGAGGGCGGCCGCGACGGCGCGCAGGTAGGCGATGTCCCCGGCTTCGAGGGGTCCGGCACGCCAGGCGTCGATCCCGTCGGGGGTGAGCCCGGGCAGCAGGCGGCCGCGCGCGGCGAGGACCAGGGCGAGTCCGGCGGCGGTGCCCCAGGCGCGGGTGGCGGGGTGGGAGGCGGGGCTGTGGGGGGCCCGGGCGAGCAGCGGCAGGGCCTCGGCGACGGACAGGGTCACGGCGGGCACGGTACGGGTACGGACGCCGTCGCCGTGCGGCCGCACCACCTGGAGCGGCACCGGGGTCCCCATTCCCGTCTCGGGCAGCGGATCGCCCTCGGGACACCAGAAGGCGATCCGGCCCTCGCGGGGGACGGCGGCGGGGAGGAACACGGCGGCCCGGCGCAGCAGCGGCGACGACGGCTGCGGCTGCGGCGGCCGTCCCGGCTGGTGCCCCTGCCCGTACTGCCGCGGTGAGGTCATGGCGTCCCCCCTCCCTGGTGCCCGGCTCCGCCCGGTCATGGCGGATCCACTGCCGCCGAGTCTAGGCGGGCCCTCTGACAAACGCCGCTGACCTGCGCGGATGCCGTCTCGGGGGCACGGGTGGGGGGTCAGCGCAGCCAGCGGCCCTGCTCGTTCGCGTACCCGTACTCGGGCCGCCCCGCCGTGGCGCTGGTCCGCCAGGGGAGCCCGGAGTCGTCCAGGCGGAGGGTGCCGGACGAGCCGCCGGGGCCGCTCCAGCGCAGGTCGAGGTACCAGTCGCAGTCGCAGCCCGTGGCGGAGGCCTCCACCCTCAGCACCACGGGCTCGGCCGCCGAGACGCGCAGCGGGAAGCGGGGGGCCGGGATCGGCTCTCCGGCGTCGTTGCCCGCGATGGGGCGGGCCAGCGGGCGGGGTGCGTCGAGGTTGACGGCGAAGACGGCCGGGGTGAGGGCCCCGCCGCAGCCGAGGGACATCCGGTAGACGTTCCACGGGGGCGGGGTCCGGCGGGCGGATACCCGTACCTCCAGCCCCTGGAGCACCACGGCCCCCTCGCCGGTGCCGTGCAGGGTGACCTCCACGATCTGGCTCCCGGCGTGCACGGCACGCTGCGCCCGCGCCCAGGCGGGCGCGTCCGCCTGCACGGGCGGCGCGGGCACGGCCGCGGGGGCCCGCTCGGAGAGGTAGGCGTGATCGCACCCCGAGGCCCACACGTGCGACCGCACGACCGCCGTCGGCGCCCGAGCGGCGGGCGGGGACGCGGCCTCGGGCGTCGCGGCCGGCGTGCCCGCGCCCTCCACCACCCCCGTCGGCGCGGCGGTACCCAGCGCAGGCCCGCTCGGCGCGCCAGTCCCCACCGCAGGCCCGCTCGGCGCGCCGGTTCCCACCACCGGCCCGGTCGGCGCGCCGGTGCCTGCCGTCGGCGCTCCCGCGCTGCCCGAACCACCGGCCGTCGCCCCGGCCTGCCCGGACGCCGCCCCGCCCCCCGAGCCCGCCCGCCCGACGGGACCCTGCGCCCCGCCCGCCGCGAACACCCCGGCAGCCACCGCCACCACCACGCCCGCCCCAACCACAGCAAGGCGCCGCCGGTACCAGACACCCCGCGCACCCCTCTGGGGCCCGGACACGAACGCGGACCTGAACCCGTGCTCGGTCGCGGCCTCGAGCGCACGCTTGGGCGTGGGAGTGAGGCCCGACGCAGCCCCGGACCGGGGCCCGGCCCCCGGCGCGGACCCGAGCACGGGTACGGGTACGAGCACGGGTACGGGTACGGGTACCGGTACGGGTACCGGTACCGGTACGGACGCCGAGACCGGTGCCGGCTCAGGTGCCGGATCCGCGTTCGGCATCGGGTTCCGATCTGGCGCCCCCTCCCGGCCAAGCGTCACGTTCGGCTCCGGAGCCGGGTTCGGCTCCGGCTCGGCGTCCGGGGTCCGCACCCCGGCTCGGGGCCGGTCCAAGGTGGGCTGGCCCTCCGGCTCCCGGTCCCGGTCCCGGTCCCGGTCCAAGGTGGGCTGCCCCTCCCGCCCCCGGTCCCGGGTGGGCCGTTCCGGTGCGGCTCGGCGGCGGGCGTCCGCCAGGAGCCAGGCCCGGTGGAAGTCCACCGCCTCCTCGCGCGTGGCGCCGCAGGCACGGGCGAAGCGGTCCAGTACTCCGAACTCCGCCGGTACCGCCTCCCCGTTGCAGTACCGGTGCAGCGTCGAGGTGCTCGTGTGCAGCCGCCGCGCGAGCGTCCCGTAACTCAGCCCCCCGCGCTCCTTCAGCCCCCGCATCAGCCGCGCGAACCTCTCCGTCTCCGACTCGCCCACGACGCCCCCGTCCCGTGACTGCGTTCCATGCCAGGGGTGTTCCCCCAGGTGAAGGCATGTACGGCCGTTCCAGTGTCCCGATTCCGCCCCGGCCCGTCGCACGACACCCCGTACCGGGGAAGGCTGTTCCCGCAGCGCTCCCGCGCCGCACCGCACCGCATCTCCTACATCTCCTACGGGGAGTCCACCGTGTTCCGACGCACCATCAGCCCGGCCGTCCTCGCGGCCGCCGCCGCTCTCGCACTCACCACCACCGCCGCCACCGCCGCCACCGCGCCCGGTTTCCTCGCCGGCACCGACCTGCCCCCGCACCCCTCCTCCCCCTGGACCGCCGGAAAGGTCACCACCGGGCTGCCCGACCCCACGCCGTTCTGCCTGGAGGGGGCCCTTCCGGCGGCCGGCAGCTGGCACCGCTCCTTCGGTACGGACCTCGACACCGGCGCCGTCCAGGTCTCCGTACGCGCCTCCTCGGACGCCGCGGCCGCCAAGCTCGCCACCGCCCTGGAGCGCGAGGTCGCCGCCTGCGCCGCGGACTGGCTGCGCGCGACCCCGGGCGGCACGGCCTCCTGGCAGGACTACGGGAAGCTCTCCGTCGAGGAGGGCGCGCACGTCTACGGGGTCGACACCTCGATCCCCGACTCCGAGCCGGGCGTCCACCTGTACGGGATCGGGCGGGACGGCTCCACCGTGACCGTCGTGACGTGGGGGCAGATGGGCCACCTGACCGACGCCCCCGTGGCGGCCTTCAAGAAGACGACCACCACGGCCGTGAACAAGCTCAGCCCCTGACCGCCGCCGCCCCCGGTGGGACCATGGACATGAGGCGATGTCCATGCGTACCGGAAACGAGCCCGTGACCGCCCGCAGTCCGCTGCGGCTGCGGTTCTGGCTGAGTCTGTGGGGGATGGTCTGGGCCGCCGCCGGGGCGGCCGCGTTCGCGCTGGCCGGCCGTCCCGGGTGGGCGGCCGCCTGCGCGGCGCTGGTGGTGCTGGCCGGAGTGGACCTGGCGGTCGTGGTCCGGCACATCCGCCAGGGGCCGCACTACCAGCCGGGCCGCGACGTGCCCCCGTACGAGCCGCCCCGCCAGGGGAGCTGAGTCAGTCCTCGAAGCGGGCCGCGGCCAGGTACTCGGGCTGCGGGTCGAGGGCGGCGGCGAGCCGGAAGTGGCGCCGCGCCTGCTCGGGCCGCCCGGACCGCTGGTGGGTACGGGCGAGCGCGAAGTGGGCGAAGGCGTTGTCCGGCTCCCGCTCCAGCACCAGCCCGAACTCCAGCTCCGCCGAACGCAGCTGGGCCGACGCGAAGAAGGCCCGGGCGCGGAGCAGCCGGGCCGCGGTGTTCTCGGGGTGGGCGGCTATGACGGAGTCGAGGAGCCGGAGCGCGCCGCGCGGGTCGCGGGCGGCGAGCAGCTGCTCGGCGGCCCGGTAGTCGATGACGTGCGTCTCGGGACTCGCGCCACCGTACGGCCCCGCCTCGGAAGACCCCGATCCGGAAGGTTCCGATCCGGATGGTCCCGAAGAGGACGGCTGCTCGGGCGACGACGACGGCGGCGGGGGCGTGGTGTCGGACACGGTGTCTTTCCTTCCCTCTACGGGCGCGTTCAACGCGCCCCGCAGCTCCCGCTATTCCGCCTGTTCCGCCCGCTCCCCGGCCGACGCCGCCACCGCCCGCGCCGTGAGTTCCTTCCACACCGCGCGCACCTGGGGCTCCAGCGCCTCCAGCGGCCCGTCGTTGTCGATGACCAGCGTGGCCACCGCCAGCCGCTGCTCCCGCGTGGCCTGCGCGGCCATCCGGGCCCGCGCCTCGTCCTCGGTCATGCCGCGCAGCGCGGTCAGCCGGGCCAGCTGCGTCCCGGGCGCCGCGTCCACCACCACGACGAGGTCGTACAGGGGCGCGAGCCCGTTCTCCGAGAGCAGCGGTACGTCGTGCACCACGATCGCGTCCGGCCCCGCGGCCCGCTCCAGCTCGGCGGACCGGGCCCCGACCAGCGGGTGCACGATGGTGTTCAGGGTCTGGAGCCGCTCCGGGTCGGCGAACACGATCGCCCCCAGCTTCGGCCGGTCGACGGCCCCGCCGGGGGTCAGCACGGACGCCCCGAAGGCCTCCACCACGGCCGCGAGCCCCGGGGTTCCCGGCTCCACGACCTCCCGCGCGATCCGGTCGGCGTCCACCACGACCGCCCCGTACCCCGCCAGCAGCCGCGAGACCTCGCTCTTGCCGGCACCGATTCCGCCTGTCAGGCCCACTTTCAGCATGCTCAGCACCCTAGGCCCCGCCCCGGCGCGGAATCCAGGCCCCCCAGGCCCCCGCCAACCGGCCCCGCCTATCCCTCGCCCTCGCGCTCCGCCAGGAACCGCTCGAACTCGCGGCCGATCTCGTCCGCCGACGGGATCTCGGCGGGCTCCGCGATCATGTTGCCCCGGGTTTCGGCCCCGGCCGCGGCGTCGTACTGGTGCTCCAGACCCTGGACCAGGCTGACGAGCTCCTCGTCGCCCTCCCGGATCTGCCGGTCGATCTCGGTCTGCGTGCGGTGCGCCTCGGTGCGCAGGGCGTGCGCGACGGCCGGCAGGACCAGCCCCGTCGCCGCGGTGATCGCCTCCAGCGCGGTCAGCGCCGCGTCCGGGTACGCGGACCGGGCGACGTAGTGCGGTACGTGTGCGGCGACGCCCAGCACGTCGTGCCCGGACTGGCCGAGGCGGAACTCGACGAGCGACTCCGCGCTGCCGGGGACCTGCGCCTCGTCGAAGGGGCTGCGGTGGCCCGGCATCAGGTCGGTGCGGTTGCCGTGCGGGGTGATGCCGACGGGGCGGGTGTGCGGGACGCCCATGGGGATGCCGTGGAAGTTGACGGAGAGCCGTACGCCGAGCCGCTCGACGATCTGCCGGACTGCGACGGCGAAGCGCTCCCACTCCACGTCCGGCTCGGGGCCGGAGAGCAGCAGGAAGGGCGCGCCGGTGGCGTCCTGGACCAGGCGCACCTCCAGGCGGGGCTCCTCGAACTCCGTCCAGTGGTCGCGCTTGAAGGTCAGCAGCGGGCGCCGGGCGCGGTAGTCCACCAGCCGGTCCGCGTCGAACCGGGCGACCACCTGGTGGGGCAGGGTCTCCAGGAGCCGCTCGACGATCTGCTCGCCGGCCTCGCCCGCGTCGATGTACCCCTCGAGGTGGTAGAGCATGACCAGCCCGGCCGAGTCCTGGGCGAGCGCCAGGTCGGCCACCGCCAGGCCCTTGGCGTCCCACTCGTACAGACCCTGTGGATCAAGCACCGTCACCACTCCTCCCTCGCGCCGTGTTCTGTGGTGAGAACGTCCAAGGCGGCGGCGCCATTCCCCAGTTGGCGGCTTTCCCGGGAAGAACCGAAGAACAGTGCGCGCGGCCCGGACGGACCCGGCCCGGACGGACCCGGCAACGCGAAGAGGCCCGCCCCCCGAAGGGGACGGGCCTCGTCGTTCAGCTCAGCTCACACCGTGGCCGAAGGCCGTGGCGCGATGCCGTTGCTGCGCTGCGATCAGCTCTGGCCGCCGGCCAGCTTCTCGCGGAGCGCGGCCAGGGCCTCGTCCGACGCCAGGGCGCCGGAGGTCTCGTCCGCACCCTCGGAGGAGTACGAACCACCGGAGAGGCTGGCGCCGCCACCGGTGTTGCCACCGGCGGCCGGGGCGGCAGCGCCCTCGGCGGCAGCGGCCTCGTCGGCCTCGCGGCTCTTGATGACCTGCGCCTGGTGCTGCTCGAAGCGGACCTGCGCCTCGGCGTACTGGCGCTCCCACGTCTCGCGCTGGGTGTCGAAGCCCTCGAGCCAGTCGTTGGTCTCGGGGTCGAAGCCCTCGGGGTAGATGTAGTTGCCCTGGTCGTCGTAGGACGCGGCCATGCCGTACAGGGTCGGGTCGAACTCGACCGACGCCGGGTCGGCACCGAAGGACTCGTTGGCCTGCTTCAGGGACAGCGAGATCCGGCGACGCTCGAGGTCGATGTCGATGACCTTGACGAAGATCTCGTCGTTGACCTGGACGACCTGCTCCGGGATCTCCACGTGGCGCTCGGCCAGCTCGGAGATGTGGACCAGACCCTCGATGCCCTCGTCCACGCGGACGAACGCACCGAACGGAACCAGCTTGGTGACCTTACCCGGGACGACCTGACCGATCTGGTGGGTCCGGGCGAACTGCTGCCACGGGTCCTCCTGCGTCGCCTTCAGCGACAGGGAGACGCGCTCGCGGTCCATGTCAACGTCGAGAACCTCGACGGTGACCTCCTGGCCGACCTCGACAACCTCGGACGGGTGGTCGATGTGCTTCCAGGACAGCTCGGAGACGTGCACGAGACCGTCGACGCCGCCCAGGTCCACGAAGGCACCGAAGTTGACGATCGAGGAGACGACGCCGGAGCGGACCTGACCCTTCTGCAGGGTGGTGAGGAACGTCTGGCGAACCTCGGACTGGGTCTGCTCGAGCCAGGCGCGGCGGGACAGGACCACGTTGTTGCGGTTCTTGTCCAGCTCGATGATCTTCGCCTCGAGCTCCTTGCCCACGTAGGGCTGGAGGTCGCGGACGCGACGCATCTCGACGAGAGAGGCCGGCAGGAAGCCGCGGAGGCCGATGTCGAGGATGAGACCACCCTTGACGACCTCGATGACGGTACCGGTGACGATGCCGTCTTCTTCCTTGATCTTCTCGATCGTGCCCCAGGCACGCTCGTACTGAGCGCGCTTCTTGGACAGGATCAGACGGCCTTCCTTGTCCTCCTTCTGGAGAACCAGGGCCTCGATCTCGTCGCCGACCTTGACGACCTCGTTCGGGTCGACGTCGTGCTTGATCGAGAGCTCGCGGCTCGGGATCACGCCCTCCGTCTTGTAACCGATGTCGAGGAGAACCTCGTCCCGGTCCACCTTGACGATGACGCCGTCGACGATGTCGCCGTCGTTGAAGTACTTGATCGTCTCGTCGATGGCCGCGAGGAACGCGTCCGCGTCGCCGATGTCGTTGACCGCTACCTGCGGAGGGGTGGTGGCGGTGGTCTCGGTGCTGCTCGTCATGTGGGAAAGGGCTCCGGTTACGGACAGAAAGTCGTAGGTACTGCTACGCCGGGAGCCCTTATCGGCATCTGCCGAAGAAGCCGGACAGCCAAAGAAGCCCAGAATCCCCGCATGCGGGAAGGCCTCGAAAACCGAGGGGACATCAACAGATGCAAGCGCAGCCTGCTAGGTCTGAGGAGCACAGGCTCGCAGCGCAACTTGTAGCATACGGGGGCAGCCGGACAGGGTCAATGCGCGAAGGCGCACACGGCGGGCAGATGACCGCATAACCGGCACAATTCGTGGGCGGGGACGCCCCGATGAGCACATCCAGAACCCATCCGCAGACTACGACGACGGGCCCCATGAACCAAGAGGACTACGCCCCCGAAGACGCGTACGAGGCCGACGGCCCCACCGGGGACGACGCCGGGGACGACGCCGAGGCAACACGGCGTGACGCCGGGGAGGCGGAGAGCAGCCGGGCGAGCCGCGGCTGGTGGGACCGCAACGCCGACGACTACCAGAGCGAGCACGGCGCCTTCCTCGGCGACGACCGCTTCGTCTGGGGCCCCGAGGGCCTCGACGAGGAGCGGGCCGAGCTCCTGGGGCCCGCCTCCTCCCTCAAGGGCAAGGACGTCCTGGAGATCGGCGCCGGGGCCGCCCAGTGCTCGCGCTGGCTCGCCGCGCGGGGCGCCCGCCCGGTGGCCCTGGACCTCTCCCACCGCCAGCTCCAGCACGCCCTGCGCATCGGCGATGACGTCCCGCTCGTCGAGGCCGACGCCGGCCGGCTGCCCTTCCGCGACGCCTCCTTCGACCTGGCCTGTTCCGCGTACGGGGCCGTCCCCTTCGTCGCCGACCCGGTCAACGTGATGCGCGAGGTGCACCGCGTGCTGCGCCCCGGCGGCCGCTGGGTCTTCTCCGTCACCCACCCCATCCGCTGGGCCTTCCCCGACGAGCCCGGCCCGGAGGGGCTCTCCGTCGCCGCCTCCTACTTCGACCGGACCCCGTACGTCGAGCAGGACGAGCAGGGGCGCGCCGTCTACGTCGAGCACCACCGCACCCTCGGCGACCGGGTCCGCGACGTGGTGGCGGGCGGGTTCCGCCTGCTGGACCTGGTGGAGCCGGAGTGGCCCGCGTGGAACACCCAGGAGTGGGGCGGCTGGTCCCCGCTGCGCGGCAACCTGATCCCCGGCACCGCGATCTTCGTCTGCGAGCGGAGCGAGAGCCCGGGGAGCGACTGACGTGATCCGCACCGCCGACCTCGACGCCCTGCCCGTACGGGAGGCCGTGCCCGCGCTCGTCTCGGCCCTGGAGGACCGGGGCGCGGCGGTGCTGTGCGCCCCGCCCGGCACCGGCAAGACCACGCTGGTGCCGCTGGTGCTGGCGGGGCTGGTGGGAGGCGGGCCGCGGCGCCGGGTGGTCGTCGCGGAGCCCCGGCGGATCGCCGCGCGGGCCGCCGCGCGGCGGATGGCGTGGCTGCTGGGCGAGCGCGTCGGCGCGTCCGTCGGCTTCACGGTGCGCGGGGAGCGGGTCGTGGGTACCGCGACCGTCGTCGAGGTGGTGACCACGGGCGTCCTGCTGCAGCGGCTCCAGCGGGACCAGGAGCTGACCGGCGTGGACGTGGTGGTCCTGGACGAGTGCCACGAGCGGCACCTGGACGCGGACACCGCCGCCGCCTTCCTCCTCGACGTACGCACCAC
>NZ_JBHWBP010000049.1:0-13024 GCF_042735575.1 Streptomyces sp. NPDC059564
CGCTGGTGCTGTAGCCGCAGCGCCGGGGCCCACCCCACGGTGTGCCGCCTCAGGCGGCCGAGGGCGCTTCCGCCACGGGATAGGTGCGGTCCATCTCCCGCTCGGTGCGCCGCAGCACGATCGAGTCGGCGATCTCGCCGCTGCGCACCGCCATGTTCGACAGCAGGGACGACGACAGGCCGTGGGTGTGCTCGGTGCCGCCCTGGACGTAGACGCCGCAGGTCAGGTCCGACGCGGTGACGAGGCGGTAGTCGCGTTCCACCCGGTGGCGGCCCGTCGCGTCGCGCTCGAAGTGCTGGTCGAAGTCACCGAGCAGCCGGGCCGGGTCCAGGCCGTCGTAGCCGGTGGCGAACACCAGCGCGTCGACGGCCAGTTCCTCCGTCCGGTCGTCGAGCAGCGAGCGCAGCACCACCTGGGTGCCGCTCCCGGCGCGTTTGACCCCGGTGACCCGGGTGAGGTTGCGGAAGTGCAGCCGCCGGCTGCCGCGCACCTGCTCGTCGTAGGAACGCTGGTACAGGGCCCGGATCACGTCGCTGTCGACCACCGAGTAGTTGGTGTTGCGGTGGTAGCGCCAGAACGCGTCCCGGCCCCGCTCGGTGCCGAAGTAGTACTCGTCGACCGCACCGGGATCGAACACCTGGTTGACGAAGGGGGTGTCGTCGGCGACGGAGTAGCCGTAGGACGGGACGACCGCGGAGACCTCGGCGTGCGGCAGCGAGTCGTAGAAGAACCGGGTGATCTCGGCGGCGCTCTGGCCGGCGCCGACCACCATCACGCTCTTGAGGTCGTCCGGGGCCTGTGCGTTGAACCTGCTCAGGAACTCCGAGCTGTGCCACACCCGGTCGTCGCCCGTCACGCCCTCCGGCAGGCGCGGTACCAGGCCCGTGGAAATGGCCACGTTGCGCGCGGTGACCACGCTGGTGGCGCCGTCGCCCCCGCGCACCTCGATCTCGAGGAGGTCGGCCGTCCGGGACCCGGGCTCGGCCACGGCCCGGATCGCGGTGACCTCGGCGCCGTAGGTGACCCGGTCGCGCAGGCCGGCGGCCACCCATTCCAGGTACTGGTGGAATTCCTGACGGGTCGGGACGAAGTCCTGGTTGTTCACGAACTGCACCAGCCGGTTCGCGGCGTGCAGGTACGAGACGAAGCTGAACCGGGACATCGGGTTCCTGAAGGTCACCAGGTCCTTGAGGAACGAGATCTGCATGGTCGTCGACGGCAGCAGCATGTTCCGGTGCCAGCCGAACGTGGGCTGCCGCTCGAAGAAGTGGGACGTGACCGGCTGCTGCTGCGGCGCGCTCGCTCCATGCTCCTCCAAGGCGATCGCGAGCGACATGTTGGACGGGCCGAACCCGATACCGATCAGGTCGTAGATCTCTTGGTCACGCCTACCCGATATGCCCATAGAAAATTCTCCCGTTGGTGTCTGAAAAACTCGGCCGGTGGCCCGAGAGACCGTTATGCAGTGTTGCTCCGCAGAGTGCCGCAAAGCAACTCGAAGACGGTATGAAGGCCGTTCGAGAGCTTCTCGGGTTGCTCGATATGTGAAAGCTTTGTCCTGCCGACAGGACGCCGCTACGGTCGGCGCATATCTTCAGCAATTGCCGAAAGGGTGAATCCGGATGTTCGTGCCCAGCTTCTACCGCGAACCGGACAATTCGTGGATGGTGGATCTGATCCGTGGTAATCCATTGGCGCTCGCGGCGGCCAATGGCAGCCCCGAGGACGGTCCGTTCGCCACGCATCTGCCGGTCATCTTCGACCCCGAGACGTCCGGCGACTGGTCCGGCGAACTGCCCGGGGCCACGCTGCTCGGACACATGAACCGGGAGAATCCGCACTGGGAGGCGCTGCAGACGGGCAGTGTCCTGCTGCTGACGTTCACCGGTCCGCACTCCTACGTGTCGCCCACGGTGTACGGGGTGACCCCGGCCGCCCCGACCTGGAACTTCACCTCGGTGCACGTCCGGGGCGTGGTGGAGAAGATCGACTCGATGGAGGAGACGCTGGGCGTGGTGCAGTCCACCGTCCGCGCCTTCGAGGGGAAGTTCGGCGACGGCTGGGACATGACCGGGTCGCTCGACTACTTCCGCAAGATCGCGCCCGGCGTGGGCGCCTTCCGGTTCACGGTGACCGGGGCCGAGGGGATGTTCAAGCTCAGCCAGGAGCAGCCGGGCGAAGTGCGCGAGCGGGTACGGGAGTCGTTCGGGCAGAGCGGGTGCACGTACAAGCGGGAGACCGCCGGCCTGATGAGCAACCTGCCGTGACGCGCCGGGGGCCGCGGTGCCGGGAACTCAGGCGCTGACGGCCACCGGCCGGGCGGCGAGGTCCTCCAGGGCGCTCGCGGCCGCGCTGTCCAGGGTGGTCATCACCCACTGCTCGAAGTCGACGCCCAGCTGCTCCGCGGCCTTGTGCCACCACTGGACACGGCTGCCCGGGACCTCCAGCCGGCGGCTCGGCTCGATGGCGGCGGACGGCTGCCGTTCGCCCTGGCGCGTGGTGCGGATGGCGCCGCGCAGCTGCTTGGTCGTCCACTGCCGCTGCTCGGCACGGTCGAGCCAGAGGTCCTGCTCCTCGACCGGCAGGGAGGCCAGCTCCGCGTGGTGCTGGAAGCTCAGGGCGGGCCGGCGCCGGGTGAGGTCGTAGCGCCGTGAGACCCACGCGTAGTTGCGCAGGGTCTGGTACGAGAGGCCGACGGCGCGTATCCCGCGCTGGTACCGGTCGGTGTAGTGGTCCTTGCCGTAAACGAGCCAGTCGCCCAGCCACCAGGAGGACGAGTCGAGGACGTCGGCGAGCTGGCGCCCGGCCCGCTCCCACTCGTCGTAGGCCATCCCGGTCGGCATCTGCAGGCCCACCCTGGTCGTCAGCACCTGGCCCCGGCGCGACGCGGCCCCCGCGGTGCGGGGCTGCCGTGACGGTGGCTGCGGGAGAGCGGCTGCCGGGCCGCCACGCGACCCCGCGGTTTGACCGGCCTGACGTGCCATCATGCCTCCATTGAAGGGCGTACACAATTGGCGAGAAGTCTCGCCACGCGGTCTGGAGTGGCGGCGGAGAGGCGTTCGAACCGCTGCACGCAGACCCTTTCCGTGGCATGAGACCGATCATCCGGTGGCATCATCGGTGAGCTCCCGGCGGCCGGGTGCGTGAGCGTTCAGGTGACCGCCCAGGGGGAGCCGTCCCGTCGACGGGACGAAACACGACCGCCAGGGCACCGCCGTGCGGCGCGAGTTCGTCCTCGATCCCTTCGCGCCAGGGCCGCGCCGGACCGCACGGCGCGTCACCGACGCCGCCCGCGCCCAAAACAGGTGATCTACTCCGCCGCCGACGGACCGCACAAGTACGCAATCAGCCAAGTGCAGACGACTCTCAGGAGCGGGACATGTCGATACGGAAGAGAGCAAGGGCCGGCGTGGTCGGTCTGGCGGCGGTCGCGCTCACGGCCACCGCCTTCACGGGTCCCGCGCAGGCATCGCGCGACACGGCTCCCACGGCGGCCGCCCACCGGGCGACGCAGCAGGCGATCGACGCGGCCGTCGCGGCCGGCGTCCCCGGCGTCACCGCCGAAGCACGGGACGCGGGCGGGGTCTGGAAGTCGGCATCGGGCGTGGCCGACCTGAAGACGGGTGCCCCGCGCGGCAAGAACGACCGGTTCCGCGTCGGCGGCATCACCAACACCTTCGTCGCGACGGTCCTCCTCCAGATGGAGGCGGAGAAGAAGCTCAGCCTCGACGACACCGTGGAGCGCCACCTGCCCGGCCTGGTGACGGGCAACGGCAACGACGGCCGCGCGATCACCGTACGCCAGCTCCTCAACCACACCAGCGGCCTGTTCGACTACCTGGCCGACGAGCGGTACGCCGCGACGTACCTGACGGGCGACGGCTACCTCCGCCACCGCTACGACACCCTGACGCCCGAGACGCGCGTGAAGGTGGCCCTCTCCCACGAGCCGCCGTTCCAGCCCGGTGCCCGGCACTGGTACTCCAACACCAACGACGTCCTGGCCGCGCTGATCGTCGAGCAGGCCGGCGGCAGGACGTACGAGGACGAGGTGCGCAGGCGCATCATCGGCCCCCTCGGGCTCAAGGCGACGTCCAACCCCGGCACCAGCGCCCGCCTGCCGCAGCCGAGCGGCCGCGGCTACTCCAAGCTCTTCGGCGCGCAGCCGGACCGGATCGACGACGTCACCGAGATGAACGGGTCACAGGGCTGGGGCAACAGCGACATCATCTCCAGCGCGGCCGACCTGAACCGGTTCTACGAGGCCCTCATGCGCGGGAAACTGCTGCCGCCGCGGCAGCTGGAGGAGATGAAGACGACCGTCGACAACCCCGATTTCCAGGGCTCGTCCTACGGCCTGGGCATCGAACGGCTCACGATGGGCTGCGGCCCCACCATCTGGTACCACGACGGAGGCGCGGTGGGGTGGATCTCCGTCGCCACTTTCACCGAGGACGCCGGCCACCAGCTCACGTTCAACTACAACGCCAACTGGGGAGTGGAGACCCTCCTCCCCCTGCTGGACGCCGAGTACTGCCAGACGCCTCCTCGCACACGCTGAGGCGCGCCGCGAGAACGCCCCCTGGACGGCAGGGCCCGGATCGCGTGGGAACGACAAGTCTGTCAACGGGAGGGTGCATGACCGTGCGAGCAGCCGTGGCGGGAGCGAGTGGATACGCGGGGGGTGAGCTCCTGCGCCTGCTCCTGGCCCACCCCGAAGTGGAGATCGGTGCCCTGACCGGGCGTTCCAGCGCGGGACGGCGTCTGGGCACGCTGCAGCCGCACCTGACTCCGCTGGCCGGGCGGGAGGTACGGCCCACCACCGCCGAGGTCCTGCGGGGGCACGACGTCGTCTTCCTCGCCCTCCCGCACGGCCAGTCCGCCGCCGTCGCGGAGCAGCTGGGCGAGGACACGCTCGTCATCGACTGCGGCGCCGACTTCCGCCTCGCGGACGCGACCGACTGGGAGACGTTCTACGGCTCGCCGCACGCGGGCACCTGGCCCTACGGCCTGCCCGAACTGCCGGGCGCCCGCGCCGCGTTGGCGGGCTCCCGGCGCATCGCGGTGCCGGGCTGCTACCCGACCGGGGTCCTGCTCGCCCTCTTTCCCGCGTACGCGGCGGGGCTGGCCGAACCGGAGGCGGTGGTCGTCGCGGCGTCCGGTACGTCCGGCGCGGGCAAGGCGCCCCGGGCGGACCTGCTCGGCAGCGAGGTCATGGGCTCCATGCGGCCGTACGGCGTGGGCGGCGGCCACCGGCACACGCCCGAGATGGCGCAGCACCTCGGCGCCGTGGCGGGCCGCCGGGTCGCCGTCTCCTTCACCCCGACCCTGGCCCCCATGCCGCGCGGCATCCTCGCCACCTGCTCCGCCGCGGCCCGGCCCGGGACCCGTGCGCAGGACGTACGGGCCGCGTACGAGAAGGCCCTGGCCGACGAGCCGTTCGTACGGCTGCTGCCCGAGGGACAGTGGCCCGGTACCGGGGCCGTGTACGGATCGAACGCGGCGCAGGTCCAGGTGGCCCTCGACCCCGCGGTCGGCCGGATCATCGCGATCAGCGCCATCGACAACCTGACCAAGGGAACCGCGGGCGGAGCCGTCCAGAGCATGAACGCCGCCCTGGGCCTCCCCGAGGAACTGGGGCTTTCCACGATCGGAGTCGCACCGTGAGCGTCACCGCAGCACGAGGCTTCACGGCGGCGGGCATCGCCGCGGGAATCAAGCAGAACGGCGACCGGGACCTGGCCCTCGTCGTCAACAACGGGCCGGACCGCGGCGCGGCGGGCGTCTTCACCTCCAACCGTGTCCAGGCCGCCCCCGTCCAGTGGTCCCGGCGGGTACTCGCGGACGGCGAGATCCGCGCGGTCGTGCTCAACTCCGGCGGCGCCAACGCCTGTACCGGGCCGCAGGGCCGCGAGGACACGTACGCCACCGCCGAGAAGGCCGCCGAGGCCCTCGGCCTGGACCCGGCGGACGTGGCGGTCTGCTCCACCGGGCTCATCGGCGTGCCGCTGCCCATGGACCGGATCCTGGCCGGCGTCGAGAGCGCCGCCGCCCGGCTGTCCGAGTCCGGCGGCGAGGACGCGGCCATCGCCGTCATGACCACCGACAGCGTGCACAAGACGGCCGCCGTCACCCGGGGCGGGTGGACCGTCGGCGGCATGGCCAAGGGCGCCGGGATGCTCGCCCCCGGGCTCGCCACCATGCTCGTCGTGCTCACCACGGACGCCGCCCTGGACGGCGCGGCCTTGGACCGGGCGCTGCGGGACGCCACCCGTGTCACCTTCGACCGGGTCGACTCCGACGGCTGCATGTCCACCAACGACACGGTGCTGCTGCTCTCCTCCGGGGCCTCCGGCGTCACCCCGGACCACGCCGAGTTCGCCGAGGCCGTCCGCGACGTCTGCGACGACCTGGCCCGCCGGCTCATCGGGGACGCCGAGGGCGCCAGCAAGGAGATCCGCATCGAGGTCGTGGGCGCCGCAGGCGAGGACGACGCCGTCGAGGTGGGCCGCTCCGTCGCCCGCAGCAACCTCCTCAAGTGCGCCATCCACGGCGAGGACCCCAACTGGGGCCGCGTGCTGTCCGCCATCGGCACCACCTCCGCCGCCTTCGAACCCGACCGGCTGAACGTCGCCATCAACGACGTGTGGGTCTGCAGGAACGGATCGGTGGGCGAGGACCGCGCGCTGGTGGACATGACCGGCCGCGAAGTCGCCATCACCGTGGACCTCGCCGCGGGTACGGACCGCGCCGTCATCTGGGCCAACGACCTCACCGCCGCCTACGTCCACGAGAACAGCGAGTACGCCTCGTGAGCGCCCTGCCCAAGGCCCACGCCCTCATCGAGGCGCTGCCCTGGATGGCGCGCCACCGCGGCGAGACCGTCGTCATCAAGTTCGGCGGCAACGCCATGGTCGACGACGACCTGAAGGCGGCCTTCGCCCAGGACGTCCTCTTCCTGCGGCACGCGGGCCTGAACCCCGTCGTGGTGCACGGCGGCGGCCCGCAGATCAGCGCCCAGCTGGCGCGCCTGGGCCTGGAGTCCCGGTTCGAGGGCGGGCTGAGGGTCACCACCGACGAGACCATGGACGTCGTCCGCATGGTCCTCGCCGGGCAGGTGCAGCGGGAGCTCGTCGGACTGCTCAACGAGCACGGCCCGCACGCGGTGGGCATGACGGGCGAGGACGCCCGCCTGATGACCGCCACCAGGCACTACGCCGAGACCGACGGCAAGCCCGTGGACATCGGCCGCGTCGGCGAGGTCGCCCGCGTCGACCCCGGGGTCGTACGGGCCCTCATCGACGACGGGCGCATCCCCGTCATCTCCTCCATCGCCCGGGCCGAGGACGACAAGGACGCCTCCGCGGGCGGTGTGTTCAACGTCAACGCCGACACCGCGGCCGCCGCCCTCGCCGCCGCGCTCGGCGCCGAGGCGCTGCTGATCCTGACCGACGTCGAGGGCGTGTACGCGAACTGGCCGCACAGCGACGAGGTGATCTCCCGGCTCACCGCCGGGGAACTGACCGAGCTGCTGCCCGCACTGGCCTCCGGGATGATCCCCAAGATGGAGGGCTGCCTGCACGCCGTGAACAACGGGGTGCGCACCGCCCGGGTCATCGACGGCCGGATCAAGCACTCCATCCTGTTGCAGATCTTCACCGATGAAGGCGCCGGCACGGTGGTCGTGCCGGACGACGACGTGAGCTTCGAGGGAGCGACGGCATGAGCGACGGCGCGGACACCACCGGGGCGGGCAACGCGGCGCTGACCCGCCGCTGGCAGGACGCCATGATGGACAACTTCGGCACCCCCCGGCTGCCGCTGGTCCGCGGCCGGGGCGCCCGGGTCTGGGACGCGGAGGGCAACGAGTACCTCGACTTCGTCGGCGGCATCGCGGTCAACTCGCTCGGCCACGCGCACCCCGCCGTCGTACGGGCCGTCTCCGAGCAGGTCGCCTCGCTCGGGCACGTCTCCAACCTGTTCATCGCCGAACCGACCGTGCGCCTCGCCGAGCGCCTGCTGCGGATCGCCGGGCGCCCGGGCCGGGTCTACTTCTCCAACTCCGGCGCCGAGGCCAACGAGGCGGCCTTCAAGATCGGCAGGCTCACCGGCCGCACCCACATGGTGTCCGCCACCGGCGGCTTCCACGGCCGCACCATGGGGGCCCTGGCCCTCACCGGCCAGAGCGCCAAGCAGCGCCCCTTCCAGCCGCTGCCGGGCGACGTCACCCACGTGCCGTACGGGGACACCGAGGCCCTGCGCGCCGCCGTCACCCCGCGCACCGCCCTGCTGATGCTGGAGCCCGTGCAGGGGGAGAACGGCGTGGTCGTGCCCCCGCCCGGCTACCTGCGGGCCGCCCGCGAGATCACCGCGGCGACCGGCACCCTCCTGGTCCTGGACGAGATCCAGACCGGCATCGGGCGCACCGGCCACTGGTTCGCGGCCCAGGCCGACCAGGTCGGGGCGGACGTCGTCACGCTCGCCAAGGGCCTGGGCGGCGGACTGCCCATCGGGGCGACGCTCGCCTTCGGCGCGGCTGCCGAGCTGCTCACGCCCGGCACGCACGGCTCCACGTTCAGCGGGAACCCCGTGGTGTGCGCGGCCGCCCTCGCCGTACTGGACACCATCGAGCGCGGCGGCCTCCTCGACCACGTGACCCGGACGGGGGAACGGCTGCGGCGCGGCCTGGAGGCCCTGGGCCACCCGCTGGTGCGCGAAGTCCGCGGCGCCGGGCTGCTCCTGGGCGTCGCGCTGGACGGAGAGCTCGCGGCGCGCGTCCAGGGGGCGGCCCAGGACAAGGGGCTGCTGGTGAACGCGGTGACGCCGCAGGTCATCCGGCTCGCCCCGCCGCTGATCGTGTCGGACCGCGAGGTGGACACCTTCCTCGACCGCTTCCGGGCGGCCCTGTCCGAGGTCCTCGACGAGGTGCTGGTGGCGGCCTGACCTCACCGGCCAGGCCGCCGGAGGTTCAGGAGGAGCGCGTCGCGACCGCCGCTTCGAGCGCCGCGGTCGCGTCCCGTTCGATCTGCCGCAGCAGCGGCCGGGGATCGTCCTGGAAGTAGAAGTGACCGCCGTCGAACACCCGCAGGCCCAGGAAGTGCTCGGTGTGCCCGGCCCAGCCTGCCATCCGCCGCGGTGAGGAGGCGTGGTCCCCGGCACCCGCGTAGGCGGACAGCGCCACGGGCAGCGGACCGGCACCGGGGGCGGGGCGCCAGTTCTCCACCAGGGCCAGGTCGGCCCGGATGATCGGTTCGAACAGGGCCCACAGCTCGGGGTCGTCGAAGACCCCGTCGGGCGTGCCGCCGAGCTGCTTCAGACGGGTCCGCAGCTCGGCGTCGGGCAGCTCGTGGTACGGCGACGCCGGCCCCGCCGGCTGCGGCGCGGACCGTGCGGAGACCCCGATCCACACCGGCAGCGGCAGGCCCCGCTCGACGGCCCGCCGGGTGATCTCGTACGCCACGAGGGCGCCCATGCTGTGCCCGAAGAAGGCGTAGGGGCAGGTCAGATCGGGCTCGATGCCGCTCAGCAGGAAGTCGGCGAGGCGGCCGGCGTCCGCGATCTGCGGCTGTTCGAGGAGGAAGCCGTGGCCCGGGGCGTCGAGCAGCCGTACGTCCCACGTGTCCGGCAGCCCGGCGGGCCAGTGGCGGTACAGCGTGTGCGAGCCCCCGGCGTGGTGCAGGACGAACAGGCGCAAGGCGGGTCGGGTGCTGTGCATCTCTCTCCCTCGGATCGGGCCACGCGTCCTCGGACCATAGAACGGCGGCCGGCCGGCGGGACACGGCCGGCAGACGGGCTCCGCCGCCGGTGTGGCGGCCCTTGGCCGGTCCTCCACCGCCGGGGGCGAGCCCCAGGCTCCCGGCCGCCACCGGCCCCTCCAGGAGAGCTTGACCGTGTCTCAAAAGGGTCCTGTCTACAGTGGGCGCGTCGGCTGCCGGCCCACGCGATCGGCCGGCCCGTACGTCAACCACGGCCCGGCTCGGAAGGCCGGCGTCCCGCACCTGCCTGGCGCATTCCCATCCCGAGCGATCCCATGACAGTTAAGGACGGTGCGAGTTGAGCACGAACCCCTTCGACGACGAGGACGGCCGCTTCCACGTGGTGGTCAACGACGAGGAGCAGCACTCCCTGTGGCCGGCGTTCGCCGAGGTGCCCGCGGGCTGGCGGGTGGTCTTCGGCGAGGCGGCCAGGGCCGAGTGCCTCGAGTACGTCGAGCAGAACTGGACCGACCTGCGCCCCAAGAGCCTGCGAGAGGCCATGGCGGCGGGCTGAAACGGCCGTACGGCTCCGCCGGCCACATCTGATCGGTATTCGCCCGGGCAAACCCTCTGAGTGGGGAGATGAAGGTGGTGAGCGGCGCTGTGAGGACCGCGAGCGGCAAGGCGGGTCCGGGGGGCGACAGCGGTGAGCCCGCGAGACGCGAGGGGGTCCTGCCCTTCGCGGGGTCACAGGCCACGGTGCGCAAGTCCGGGATGATCCTCCCGCAGAACCTGCCGGAGCGCTCCTGGGAGCGGATCGGGACGGACCTGCGCGAGCTCGTGAACTCCTCCGCGTGGTGGCTGGCCGACTGGCTGATCTACGGGGAGTCCACCTACGGGTGGCGGCGCTACAAGGAGGCGATCGAGCGCACCGGGCTCGACTACCAGACCTTGCGCAACTACGCGTGGGTGGCCCGGCGGTTCGACCACCACCGCAGGCGCGACGGCCTCAGCTTCGCCCACCACGCGGAGGTGGCCCGCCTGGCGCCCCCGGAGCAGGACTACTGGCTGCGCAAGGCCGAACAGCAGAAGTGGTCGCGCAACGAACTCCGCAAGTGGGTCCGCGCCAGCCTGGCCGTGCAGAGCGACACGGCCGAGATCCCCCCGGGCGGCGACGAGACGCGGGAGGTGCCCCGGCTGGCCGGTCCGACGGCCGCCGAGAAGCGCCGGCAGAAGGTCACCACTCTGACCATCGAGCTGTCGGCCGGCCAGCTGGAACACCTCTCGAAGACGGCCGCCGCGCACGGTCTGCCCGTCGACAAGTGGGTGGCCCGGATGCTCGAAACCGCCGACCTCAAGACCGCCTAGACCGGACACCTCTCACATCGGAGTCAGTTGATGATCCTTCAGGGGAAGCGGGTCGCCCTGCCCCCGGCGCCCGTCGTCCACCGGCAGTTCGAGGCGCACGCGCGGTCCACCCCGGACGCCGTCGCCGTGGTCTGGGCCGGCCGGCAGGTGACGTACGCGGAGCTGGACGCGAAGGCGAATCGTTTCGCCCACTGGCTCGGCGCGCGCGGACACGGCCGGGGCGCGAAGGTCGGCGTCTGCCTCGACTACTCGATCGACATGATCGTCGCCATCCTCGGCACCCTGAAGGCCGGCGCGGCGTACGTACCGTTCGACCCGGCCTACCCGGCGGCCCGGCTCCAGCTGCTGCTGGGCCAGGTGCCCGATCTCGCCCTGATCGTGGCCTCGCCCGCGACGGCGGGGATGGCCGGGTCGGCGAGCGCCGACGTCATCGACCTCGAGCAGCTGTCCGATCACCTGGCGGGTCTCCCGGCGACCGCGCCCGACGTCCGCGTCACCGGGGACGACGTGTGCTACGCGGTCTTCACGTCCGGATCGACCGGCACGCCGAAGCTGACCGCCGTGCGGCACGAGGGCTGGTTCAACCTGATGAACTGGCTGAGGCTCGAATACGGCCTGGACAGCAGGTCGAACAACCTGGTCGTCAGTGCCTTCGGCTTCGACCTCTCCCAGCGCGCCCTGATGACGGCGCTGTTCTGCGGCGCCACCCAGTACCTGCTGGCGAGCCGGAACTTCGACGCCATGATGGCCTACCGCATCCTGAACGAGCACGAGATCCGCACGGTCCACTGCGCCTCCAGCACCCTGTACCTGCTGGTGGACTGGGAGACCGCGCGCGGCGGCGACGCCCTCACCCGGCTGGACTACGTGCTCTTCGGCGGCGAGGCCCTGAAGGCCGAGCGGCTCACGGACTGGGCGCGGCGCGAGGGCAACACCTGCACCCTCCTGCACCAGTACGGCGTCGCCGAGTGCACGGACGTCGCGACGTCCTACGACCTCGCCGCGTACCGGCCCGGCGAACACGACATCCCCCCGGTCGGCAAGCCCGCATACAACACCGACATCCACCTCCTCGACGAGGACCTGCGCGGTGTCGCGCCCGGGGAGCAGGGCGAGATCTGCATCTCGGGGGCCAGCGTCGGCGCGGGCTACCTCAACACCGGCCCCGAGAACCGCAAGTTCACGACGATCACGGTCGACGGAGCACCGCGCCGGGTCTACCGCACGGGCGACCGCGGCCACGTGAACGAGGCCGGGGAACTCATCGTCCTCGGCCGGATCGACGCGCAGGTGAAGGTGCGCGGCATGCGCATCGATCCCACCGACATCGAGCGCGCGCTCGCCCGGCTGGCCGGGGTCCGGGAAGCCGCCGTGGTGGTCACGTACACCGGATCCGGCGAGGCCGAGCTCGTCGCCTTCGTCGTCCCCGCGGGGGAGGACCTCGACGCGAACGACCTGCGCACCGGCCTCCTGGAGACGCTGCCGCGGAACATGGTTCCGGCCAGGTTCCTGAACATCCCTCGAATTCCGCTGAGCCCCCACGGGAAAGCGGACCGCGCGGCGCTGGTCGATGCGTGCGTGTGATGACGACCGAGAGGACTCTGATGATTTCCGAGAACGTGCACGCCATTTGGTGCCGGGAACTCCGGCAGGACGGCATATCGGTCGACGATGATTTCTTCGCCCTGGGCGGCGACTCCCTGATCATGGTCAGGATTCAGGGTGCCCTGATGGAGGAACTGGGCGCCGAAGTCCCCATGGACCAGTTGTTCCTGAACTCGACGGTGGCGTCGGTCTCGGCGTACATCGAGTCCCTGGGCGCGGTGGCCCCCTAGCGTCAGGCGTGGTTGATGCCGTGGGGTGGGGGGGCGGGGGGAGACCACACCGGGGGGGGGGGCGGTAACCCCCCCCCCCGGTGGGCCGGGGGGGTATTGAAAAAAAACAGCCCCCCCAACCCCCAC
>NZ_JBHWBP010000049.1:13034-36355 GCF_042735575.1 Streptomyces sp. NPDC059564
GGCTTTTCTTGGCGGGGGGGGGGGGGGGGCTCGTTGTGGTGTGGTTGTGTGTGGGGTGTGGTCGCGCCCCCCGCCCCCCCCCCCCCACGGCGTCGGTGCGCATTCCCCGCACCGGCTTCTGTTTATTCCGCCAGTTCGGGCGGCTAGCATCACATTCATTCTCGCGCCCCCGTGTAATCGATTTTCCGGTTGCGGCAGCGCTGGGTCAAAAACTACCTGCCAAGAAAGGCGGAGGCGCCATGTACGACGTGATTGTCATAGGTGCCCGTTGTGCGGGTTCGCCGACGGCCATGCTCTTCGCGCAGCAGGGATATCGCGTCCTGCTCCTGGAGAAGGCGAAGTTCCCGCAGGACACGCTGTCCTCGCACTACCTCCACCAGCCGGGCGTGGCGCTCCTGGCCAAGTGGGGCCTGCTCGACAAGCTCCGCGAGGCGGGCTGCCGGCCGATCAACCACGAGAGCTACCAGGGTCCCGAGGTCCGCCTCGACGGCTTCTCCCTGCCGGTCGACGGCCAGCGGACCACGTACGCGCCGAGGCGGTTCGTGCTCGACCCGATCCTCGCCGCCGGCGCCGTGGCGGCCGGCGTGGAGTTCCGCGAGGGCTGCGCGGTCAACGACCTCGTCTTCGAGGACGACCGCGTCGTCGGCGTGCGGTACACGGAGCCCGACGGCTCCGAGGCGACCGAGCGGGCGCGCCTGGTCGTCGGCGCCGACGGCATGCGCTCGCTGGTGGCCCGCAAGGCCGGTGCGCCGAAGGTCATCGAGCACGCGCGGATGACCTGCGTCTACTACAGCTACTGGTCCGGGGTCCCCTCGAGCTTCGAGCTGTACGAGCGGCCGGGGCGCTGGGTGGCCGCCCTCCCCACCAACGACGACCTCACGCTGATCATGACCTACTTCCCGCAGGACGAGTACAACGAGGTCCGCAAGGCGGCGGAACCCGCCTACCTCGAAGCCGTCCGCACCACCGCGCCCGACCTGTTCGAGCGGATGCGGGCCGGCACCCGCGTGGAGCAGATGTACGGCACCGGGCACCAGGAGAACTACTTCCGCAAGGCCTACGGGCCCGGATGGGTCCTGGTCGGTGACGCGGTGCACCACAAGGACTCCATCACCGCCCGCGGCATCACCGACGCCTTCGTCCAGGCCCAGGCGCTCACCGGCTACGTCGGGGAGCGGCTGCACGACGACGCCGCGCTCAAGGCGGCGCTGCGGCGCTACGAGAACGATCTGGGCAACAACGCCCTCAGCCTCTACCAGGGCGTGCTCAACGTGGCCGAGCTCAAGCCCGAGGGGCGTACGGAGATGCTGAAGAAGCTGGTCGGTCACCAGGACCTGATCGACCGGTACTTCTCGACGACGTCGGGCGCGATCTCCCTCGACGACTTCTACAACGCCGATCTCTTGACGGTACTCGATCAGTAACTGAGTGGCGGATTGCTCACTGGTAGTTCTGCCGATTTTGGAGAAACAATGATTCCGTTGTCGTTCGCGCAGCGTCGGC
Organism: Streptomyces sp. NPDC059564; assembly: GCF_042735575.1. Taxonomy (NCBI): domain Bacteria; kingdom Bacillati; phylum Actinomycetota; class Actinomycetes; order Kitasatosporales; family Streptomycetaceae; genus Streptomyces; species Streptomyces sp. NPDC059564. The sequence goes on from NZ_JBHWBP010000049.1 coordinate 14,538, forward strand.
TGTGGTTCGTGGACCGGTTCGAAGGCCCTTCGCCGACCTACAACGGCGCTTTCGCCCTGCGGCTGACCGGTGAGCTCAACGTGGGTGCGCTGCGGTCGGCGCTCCACGACGTCATGGACCGGCACGAGGTCCTCCGCACGGTGATCGTCGAGGACGGCGACGGCGTCCCGCACCAGCAGGTGCTGCCCTCGGACGAGGAGCCGTTCGACCTGCCGGTCGTCGAGGCCACGCCGGACGAGCGCGCGGCGGCGGTCGCCGACGCGGCCACCCGGACCTTCGACCTGGCCGTCGACGTACCGATCCGCGCCACGCTGGTGCGGACCGCGGCGCGCGAACACACCCTGGTCCTCGTGGTGCACCACATCGCCCTGGACGGCGAGTCGCTCGGGCCGCTGCTGCGCGATCTGACCGTGGCCTACGCGGCGCGCGGGCAGGGCACGGCCCCGATGTGGGAGCCGCTCCCCGTGCAGTACGCGGACTACACGCTGTGGCAGCAGGACGTCCTCGGCGACGAGTCCGATCCGGACAGCATCGCGGCCCGGCAGCTGGCGTACTGGCGCGAGGCCCTGTCCGGTATGGCGCAGCCGCTGGCCCTGCCGACGGACCGCCCGCGCCCGAAGAGGACGAGCCCCAGCGGCGACCTCGTCGAGTTCCCGATCGACGCGGACCTGGTCCGGGCCGTGGAGAAGCTGGCCGCGGAACAGGACACCACGGTGTCGATGGTCATGCAGTCGGCGCTGGCGGTGCTCCTGCACCACCTCGGCTGCGGTGACGACGTGCCCCTCGGCGGGCCGATCGCGGGTCGCGTCGACGAGGAACTGCGCGACCTCGTCGGGTTCTTCGTCAACACCTGGGTGCTGCGCGTCGACCTCTCCGGGAACCCCACCTTCCTCGAACTGCTGCGGCGCGTGCGGGAACGGGCCCTGGCCGCGTACGACAACCAGGACATGCCCTTCGAGCGCCTGGTCGAGCTGCTCAACCCGGACCGGTCCATGGCCTACCACCCGTTCTTCCAGGTGATGCTCGCCTGGCAGGAGCCGCTGGGGGCGCTGGAGTTCCCCGGCCTCGACGTCGAGTCCGAGACCCTCGAGACCAAAACGGCGAAGTTCGACCTGTTCTTCAACATGATCCCGAACGCCTCCGGCGGGGCGGGAGTCCGTCTCGAGTACGCCACCGACCTGTTCGACAGGGACACGGTCGAGGGCCTCGCGAACCGGTTCGTGCGCGTGCTGGGCCGGCTCGTGGCCGACTCGGGACGCCACGTCGGCGGCATCGACGTGCTCGACGCGGCCGAGCGGGAGCGCCTGCTCGTCGCGTTCAACGACAGCGCCGCGGAGCTGTCCGGGCTGACGGTCCCGGAACTCTTCGAGAGCCAGGTGGCCAGGACGCCGGACGCGCCGGCGGTCGAATGCGAGGGCCGGACGCTGACCTACCGGGAGCTCGACGACCGGGCGAACGCCGTCGCCTGGGAGCTGGTGCGGCGCGGTGCCGGGCCGGAGGACCTGGTGGTGCTGGCGCTGCCGCGCACCGAGGACCTCGTGGCCGGCCTGCTCGGCATCCTCAAGTCCGGTGCCGGATACGTGCCGATGGACCCGCAGTACCTCGCCGGACGGGCGCGGACGGTGCTGTCCGAGGCACGCCCGCGCTTCGTCGTCACCGACACCGCGACGGCGCGGGACCTGCCGCCGAACGACATGTCGAGCGTCAACCTCGACCTCCGCGCCGCCTGGGAGGCGCCCGCGGGGGCGCTGGACGACGCCGCCCGGACCGCGCCGCTGGGCCCGGACAACCTGGCGTACGTGATGTACACGTCCGGCTCCACGGGCAAGCCGAAGGGCGCGGCGATCACCCACCGCAACCTCGTCAACGGCGTACGGGAACTCGTGCGCGTCCTCGACGCGCCGCCCGGCTGGCGGATGCTGGCCGGCACCTCCGTCAACTTCGACGTCTCGGTCTTCGAGCTGCTGACCACCCTGTCCACCGGCGGCACGGCCGAGGTCGTGGCCAACGCGCTGGCGCTCGCCGAGCGGGACGGCTGGGACGGCCACGTCATCAGCGGGGTCCCCTCGGTGATCGGCGAACTGGTCGGCCACCTGGAGAAGGCGGCCGACGTGCGCAGCGTCGTGTTCGCGGGCGACGTGCTCCCGGCCCGGCTGGTGCGCCAGGTGCGCGAGGCCCTGCCCGGCGCGCAGATCGTCAACTCCTACGGGCAGAGCGAGAGCTTCTACGCCACCACGTTCTCCCTGGCGGCCTCCGAGGAGTGGGCGCAGGGCGACGTCGCCCCCATCGGCACCCCGCTGGGGAACATGCGCACCTACGTGCTGGGCCCGGGCCTCGCCCCGGTGCCGCAGGGTGTGATCGGCGAGCTGTACGTGGTCGGCACCTGCCTCGGCCGCGGCTACCACGGCCGCCCGGGCCTGACCGCCGAGCGCTACGTGGCCAACCCCTTCGGCCCCGCCGGCGAGCGGATGTACCGCACGGGCGATCTGGCCCGCTGGAACGCGGACGGCCGCCTGGAGTGCGTCGGCCGCGGCGACGGCCAGGTCAAGGTGCGCGGCTTCCGCATCGAGACGGCCGAGGTCGAGGCGGCGCTCACCGCGCACCCCGGCATCAGCGAGGCCGTGGTGATCAGCCGGGAGGTGCCCTCGGGCGGCCGGCGGCTCGTCGCGTACGTGGTGCACACCGGCGAGGGCGCCGTCGGTGACGACGGCGCCGGCGGCATCGGCGACGTGGACGTGCAGGCCGGAGCCTCGGCCGCCGAGCTGCGCAAGTTCGTCGCGGCACGGCTGCCCGACTACATGGTGCCGTCGGCCTTCGTGGCCGTCGGCCGGCTGCCGCTGGGACCGACCGGCAAGCTGGACCGCTCGGCGCTGCCCGAACCGGAGTTCCTGGGCGAGGCCTACCGGGAGCCGCACACCGAGGCCGAGAAGGTCATCACCGCGGCGTACGCGGACGTGCTCGGCGTGGACCGGGTCGGCGTCGACGACGACTTCTTCGCGGTGGGCGGCGACAGCCTGCGCTCGATCCAGGTCGTGGCGCGGGCCCGGGCCCGGGGCCTGACCCTCACCACGCGGGAGATCTTCGAGTGCCGCACGGCGGCCCGGCTGGCCGAGGTGGCCTCCGACCGCCGGGACCAGGTGCCCGCGCTCGAGGAGCTCGAGGGCGGCGGCGTCGGCCCGATGGCGCTGCAGCCCGTGGCACGGCACGTGTTCGAGCACGGCGGTGGGATCAATCGTTTCGCCATGTCGATCGTGCTGGAACTGCCCGCCGGCATCGACGAGACCGGGCTGGCCGCGACGCTGGACGCCGTGCTCGACCGCCACGACCTCCTGCGCTCGCGGCTGGTGCGCGGCGCGGAACCCTCCCTCGACGTGCGCCCGCGGGGCGCCGTACGGGCGGCGGACCTGATCCACCGCGTCCGCGTCGACGGCGGCTGGGACGAGCCGTCCTCGCTGGAGGCGGCGAAGGCGGAGCTGGAGGACGCGGCCGGCCGGCTCGACCCGGAAGCCGGGACCATGGCGGACTTCGTCTGGTTCGCCGCGGACTCCGGCGCCGGCCGGCTGCTCGTCGTGCTGCACCACCTGGTGGTGGACGGAGTCTCCTGGCGCATCCTCATGTCGGACTTCGCCGAGGCGTGGCAGCAGGTCCGCTCCGGCGCCGCCCCCGAGCTCCCCGAGGCCGGCACGTCGGCCCGCCGCTGGGCGGCGGCGCTGGAGAGCGAGGCCCTCTCCCCGGAGCGCGAAGAGGAGCTGGCGTACTGGCGCGACCTGCTCGAAGCGCCCAACCCCCCGCTGGGCACGCGCGCGTTCGACCCGGCCGTGGACCTGATGTCCACGCTCGACACCGTGCGGGTGCAGCTGCCCGCCGAGGTCACCGAGGCGGTGCTGACCAGGCTGCCCGCCGCGTTCAAGGGCACCGGAACCGACGTACTGCTCGCCGCGCTCGCCCTCGCGGTGGACAAGTGGCGCGGCGCGGACCGCTCGACGCTGGTCCGGCTGGAGGGACACGGCCGCGAGGAGGACGCCGTCCCCGGCGCCGACCTCTCCCGGACCGTCGGATGGTTCACCAGCATGTACCCGGCCCGCGTCGACGTACGGGGGGTGGACCTGGCCGATGTGCTGGCGGGCGGCCCCGCCGCCGGCACGGCGATCAAGCTGGTCAAGGAGCAGCTGCGCGAGGTCCCGGACAAGGGCCTGGGCTACGGACTCCTGCGCTGGCTGAACCCGGAGACCGCCGAGCAGCTCGCCGGGTACCCGGCGCCGCAGATCGGCTTCAACTACCTCGGCCGGATCTCCGACGCCGACGTTCCCGAGCACCTGCGCGCCGACGGGTGGGTGCCCTCGGACTGGTCCTCCGAGCTGATCCCCATGCCCGACCCGGACCTGCCCGCGCTGTCCGCGCTGGAGGTCAACTCGGTCGTCACGGACACCGCCGACGGCACCCGGCTGCAGGCCGTCTTCATGTTCCCCACCGGTGTGCTGTCCCGGGAGCGGACCTCGGAACTGGCCGAGCTGTGGGTCGAGGTGCTGCACGGCATGGCCGCGCACGCCGCGCGCCCGCAGATCGGCGGCCTCACGCCCTCGGACGCTCCGCTGGTCTCGGTGCGGCAGGCCGAGATCGACGACTGGGAGGAGCGCTACGGCCGGCTCGTCCAGGTGTGGCCGCAGGGCCCGGGCCAGTCCGGCATCCAGTTCCAGGCGGCGCTCGCCGACGGCACCTTCGACGTCTACCACATGCAGTTCGTGCTGCACCTGTCCGGGCACGTGGACCCGGCGCGCATGCGGGCGGCCGGACAGGCGCTCCTGGAGCGGTACCCGAACCTGCGCTCCGCGTTCGTCGCCGGAGCCGACGGCGACCCGGTGCAGGTCGTGGCCGAGCACGTCGACGTGCCCTGGCGCCACATCGACCTGACGGGTCTGGGCGAAGCGGGGCAGGAAGCGGAACTGGGCAAGGCGCTCGCCGAGGACCGGGCCGACCAGCTCGACCCCACCCGGCCGCCGCTGTTCCGGCTGGCCCTGCTCACCTGCGGGCCGCACAAGGCCAAGCTCGTCATCACGGCGCACCACACCCTCTTCGACGGCTGGTCGTCGCCGCTGGTGATCAAGGACCTGGTCCGGCTGTACGCCGGGACCGAGGAGCTCGCTCCGGTCCGCAGCTACGGCGACTACCTGGGCTGGCTGTCGAAGCAGGACCGGGACGCGTCGGCCGCCCGGTGGAAGGCCGAGCTCGACGGATTCGAGCAGCCGACCCTCCTGGCCGCGGGCATCCCCGAACAGGGTGAGGCGTCGCGCCTGGGCCGGGTCGAGGTTCCGCTGTCGATCGACAAGGGCCGGGAACTGGCCCGGCGCGCGGCGGAACTCGGCGTCACGCTGAACACGCTCCTGCAGGGCGCGTGGGCGGTGCTGCTCTCCAAGCTGACCGGGCAGCGGGACGTGGTGTTCGGCGCCGCCGTCAACGGCCGCCCCGCGGACCTGGTCGGTTCGGACGAGATGGTCGGCCTGTTCATCAACACCCTGCCGACCAGGGTGGTCTGCCGGCCGGACCACACCGTGGGCGAGGTCATCACCGACCTGCAGGACCGGCAGATCTCCCTGCTCGACCACCACTACTACGGGCTGGCCGACATCCAGCGCGGCGTCGGACTGCCCTCCCTGTTCGACACGATCGTCGTCTTCGAGAACTATCCGATCGACCGCGAGGGCATCGTCGAGGCGAACGACTCGGCGGGCTTCACGATCGACGCCATCCGGCCGTTCGCGGGCTCCCACTACCCGCTCACCCTCAACTCCTCCGACCCCTACCTGCGGCTCTCCCTCGACTACCAGACCAACCTCTTCGGCCACGACGCCGCCGAGGAGATCGCCGCCCGGCTCGTCCGGATCCTGGAGCAGGTGCTCGAGGACCCGAAGAAGCCCGTCGGCGCCCTGGACGTGCTCTCCGACCAGGAGCGGGACTGGCTGGTCAGGGGGGTCAACGACACGGCCGCCGTGGTGGCGGCGGACACCCTGCCGGGTGCGTTCGAGGCACAGGTGGAACGTGACGCCGACCGGGTGGCGCTGATCGGCGAGGACGAGACGCTCACGTACGGGGAGTTCAACCGGCGCGCCAACCGGCTGGCGCACTGGCTCATCGAGCGCGGTGCCGGCCCGGAGCGGCTGATCGCCGTGCGGATCCCGCGCTCGGTGGACCTGATGGTGGCCATCTACGCGGTCGTGAAGGCCGGCGCCGCGTACGTGCCGGTGGACACCGAACTGCCCGAGGACCGGGTGCGGCACGTCCTGGACAGCGCGAAGCCGCTGCTGGTGCTGGACGCAACCCTCCCGGACGTGTCGGCGTACCCGGAGGCGAACCCGCGGCGGGCGCTGTCGCCGGACAACGCCGCGTACGTCATCTTCACCTCGGGCTCCACGGGCGGCCCCAAGGGCGTGCAGGTGGCGCACCGGTCGATCATGAACCGGCTGAAGTGGGGCCTGTCGCACTTCGACGTCGGCGCCGAGGACCGGGTGCTGCTGAGCACGACGGCGAGCTTCGACGTGTCGGTGCCGGAGATCTTCGCGCCCCTCCACGTCGGTGCCGCCGTGGTCATCGCGCGCCCCGACGGGCGCCGCGACCCGGCCTACCTCGCCGACCTGATCCGGCGCGAGCGCGTGACCGGCGCGGACTTCGTGCCCTCCCTGCTGGAGGCGTTCGTCAACGAGCCCTCGGCCAAGGGGTGCGACAGCCTGCGCTGGATCGAGGTCGCGGGCGAGGCGTTCCCGCCGGCCCTCGCCAACAAGGCCGCCGAGGTCCTGCCGGGCTGCGGGGTGCACAACCTCTACGGGCCCACCGAGGCATCGGTGGAGGTCACCGCGTACCGGCACGTGCCGGGCGCGGACCGGGTGCCGATCGGCGCGCCGGTGTGGAACACCCGGGTGTACGTGCTGGACGCCGCGCTGCGACCGGTGGCGCCCGGGGTCGCCGGCGAGCTGTACCTGGCGGGCACCGGGCTCGCCCGGGGCTACCTGGGCCAGACCGCACTGACCGCGGGCCGGTTCGTGGCCTGCCCGTTCGGCGAGCCGGGATCCCGGATGTACCGCACCGGGGACCTGGTGCGCTGGAGCCGGGACGGCCAGGTCGAGTACATCGGCCGCACCGACTTCCAGGTCAAGATCCGCGGCTTCCGCATCGAACTGGGCGAGATCGAGAACGTGCTGGCCGGACACCCGGACGTCGACGGCGCGGTGGCCCTGGTGCGCGAGGACCGCGCCGGCGACCAGCGGCTGGTCGCGTACGTGGTGCCCGGCAACGGCGGCCCGGACCCGGCCGCACTGGACCTCACGGCCCTGACGGACCTGGCCCGGGAGCACCTGCCGGAGTACATGGTCCCCTCGGCGATCGTTCCGCTCGCCGAACTCCCCGTGACACCGAGCGGGAAGCTCGACCGCAAGGCGCTGCCCGCACCGGACCACACCGAAGCCGCCGCCGTCGGACGAGGGCCCCGCAACCCCAGGGAAGAAGTCCTCTGCCGGCTGTTCGCCGAGCTGCTGGGAGTGGAGGAGGTCGGCATCGACGTCGACTTCTTCGACCACGGCGGGCACTCGCTGCTGGCCACCCGGCTGATCGGCCGCATACGCAACGAGCTCGACGTCGACGCGAAGGTCACGACGGTGTTCCGCAACCCGACCGTCGCCCAGCTGGCGGTCCAGATCGAGGAACTGGCCGCGTCGAACCGCCCCCAGCTGCGCCCCAAGCTGGGCCAGATGACCGTATCGGAGACGCGTCGATGATCCCGCTGTCCTTCGCCCAGCGCCGGATGTGGTTCCTCCACCATCTGGAAGGACCGACCTCGACCTACAACATCCCGTTCGTGCTGCGCCTGGAAGGGCCGCTGGACACGGCGGCCCTGCTCGCGGCGGTGACGGACGTCGCCGACCGGCACGAGAGCCTGCGCACGCTGATCGCCGAGGACGCGGACGGCACGCCGGAACAGCTGATCCTGCCCACCGAGGAGGCGCCCCCGCAGTTCCGGGTCGTCGACGTGGCCGCGGACGCGGTGGACGCCGCCCTGCACGAGGCCGTGTCCCGGGGCTTCGACCTGGAGACGGAGTTCCCCCTGCGGACCACCGTCCTGCGCGTCTCCCCGCAGGAGCACGTCCTGGCCTTCGTGTTCCACCACATCGCCGCCGACGGGTCCTCGATGGCGCCGTTCCTGCGGGACCTCGTGTCGGCGTACACGGCCCGCCTCGGCGGGAGCGCGCCGCGGTGGACGCCGCTGCCGGTGCAGTACAAGGACTACACGCTGTGGCAGCGCCAGCTGCTGGGCGAGGACGGCGGCGAGGACGGCGTCGCCGCGCCGCAACTCGCCTACTGGCAGCGGGAACTGGACGGCGTACCGCAGCCGGTGGAGCTGCCGCTGGACCGGCCGCGGCCCAGGGTGACCAGCCACCGCGGCGGCCACGTCGCATTCCTGCTGGAGTCCGACGTGGTCGCCGGGCTCGGGAAGCTGGCCGCCGACCGCGGCGCCACCCTGCCGATGGTGGCGCAGGCCGCCCTGGCCGTGCTGCTGAACAAGCTGGGCGCCGGCGAGGACGTCACGATCGGCAGCCCGATCGCGGGGCGCACCGACGAGGCCCTGGCCGACCTGATCGGATTCTTCGTCAACACCTGGGTGCTGCGCGCCGACCTGTCGGGGAACCCGTCGTTCGGCGACGTACTGGAGCAGGTGCGGGACAAGGCCCTCGCCGCGTACGACAACCAGGACGTCCAGTTCGAGCGGCTCGTGGAGCTGCTCGACCTGGAGCGCTCCACCTCCTACTCACCGCTGTTCCAGGTGATGCTGGCCTGGCAGTTCGTATGGCCGGAGATCGAGATCCCGGGGCTGCGGGTCACCCCCGTCGCGGTGGGCACCGACACCGCCAAGTTCGACCTGTACTTCAACATCGTCCCGGACGCGTCCGGCCGCGCCCACGGGCGGCTCGAGTACGCGGCGGACCTGTTCGACCCCGCCACGGCCGCCGCCATCGTGAAGCGGTTCGTGCGCATCGTGGAGCGGGTGGCCGCCGACCCGGGCGCCCGGGTCGCGGACCTCGACGTGCTCGACGGGCCGGAACGGGAGTGGCTGCTGCGCACGGCGAACGACACGGCCGAGCCGACGCTGGAGCCGGGCCTGGTCGAGACGGTGTCCCGGCAGGCACGGGCGACACCGCGGGCGCTCGCCGTCGCCGGCGAGGACGGGTCCCTGACCTACGGGGAGCTGGAGGCGCGGGCGAACCGGCTGGCGCACTGGCTGACCGGCCGGGGCGTGCGGCCCGAGTCGCTGGTGGCCGTGCGCTTGCCCCGGTCCACGGACCTGGTGGTCGCGCTGCTCGCGGTGCTGAAGACGGGTGCGGCCTACCTGCCGATCGACCCGGACCACCCGGGCTCCCGGATCGACTACATCCTCCAGGACGCCCGTCCGGCGCTCGTACTGGACGCCGGGGCGCTGGCCGGCGCGGACCTCTCCGGCTGCCCGGACTCGGCGCCCGCCGTGCGCGTCTCGCCGCAGAACACCGCGTACGTCATCTACACCTCGGGCTCGACGGGAAACCCCAAGGGGGTCGCGATCCCGCGCGGCGCCCTGGCGAACTTCCTGGCCACGATGGGCCGGCGGGTCCCGCTGTCGCCCGCGGACCGGTGGCTCGCGGTGACGACGGTCTCCTTCGACATCGCCGCACTCGAGCTGTACCTGCCCCTGATCTCCGGAGCGGCCGTGGTGCTCGCGGGGAAGGACACCGTCACCGATCCGTCCGCCGTCGTGGAGGCGATGGGACGCCACGAGGTCACCGTCGTACAGGCGACCCCGGCGTTCTGGCAGATCCTGGCGACGCACGAGCCGAGCGCCGCGAAGGGCCTGCGGGTCCTGGTCGGCGGTGAGGCCCTGCCGGCCCGGCTGGCCGAGACGCTGGCCGGCCGGGCCGCCGACGTGCTCAACGTGTACGGCCCGACCGAGACGACGATCTGGTCGACCATGGCGCCCGTCGAGGCGGGCACCGGCGTGGCGATCGGCTCGCCCATCGGGAACACCCGGGTGTACGTGCTCGACTCCGCGCTGCGGCCGGTCCCGCGCGGGGTGCGCGGCGAGCTGTACATCGCCGGCGACGGCCTGGCCCGGGGCTACTTCGGCCGTCCCGACCTGACCTCGGAACGGTTCGTGGCCTGCCCGTCCGGTCCCGCCGGAGCGCGGATGTACCGCACCGGAGACCTGGTGCGATGGGGCCGCGACGGCCGGCTGGAGTACATCGGGCGGACCGACTTCCAGGTGAAGGTCCGGGGCTTCCGGATCGAGCTGGGCGAGATCGAGCACGTGCTGGCCGGGCACCCCGGTGTGGCGCAGGCCGTGGTCGTCGTACGGGAGGACGAGCAGGACGGCAAGCGCATCGTCGGCTACGTGGTGCCCGGGTCCCAAGACGCGGAGGCGACCGGCACGCTGCTCGCCGAACTGCCCGCGTACCTGCGCGGACGGCTGCCCGACTACATGGTGCCCACCGCGCTCGTACCGCTCCCGGAGATACCGCTGTCCCCGGCCGGGAAGCTGAACCGGCGGGCGCTGCCCGCGCCCGACCACGCGCGGGCGTCGGCCGCCCGCGCGCCGCGCGACCAGCGCGAGGAGGCCTTCTGCGCGCTGTTCGCCGACGTGCTCGGCCTGCCCGCGGTCGGCATCGACGACGACTTCTTCACCATCGGCGGCGACAGCATCCGTTCCATCCAGGTCGTCGTACGGGCCAGGGCGCTCGGCTTCGCGGTCAGCACGCGGGAGGTCTTCGAGCACCGCACGGTCGCCCGGCTCGCACAGCTGGTCGAAGGACGGCACGAGGAACGCGTGACCCTGGCCGAGCTGCCCGGCGGCGGCGTCGGCCGGGCCCCGCTGCCCCCGATGGCGGCGCACGTCCTCGCGCGGGGCGGAGGCATCGGCCGGTTCTCCCTGTCCGGGATGCTGACCCTGCCCGGGGGCATCGACCGTGCGGGGCTGCTCGCCGCGGTGCGGGCCGTGCTGGACCGGCACGACGCACTGCGTTCCCGGCTCGACCGGGCGCAGCCGGGCCTGCGGATCGCGGCGCCCGGCAGCGTGGACGCCGGCGCCCTGCTGCGGGAGGTCCGCGGCGCGGACGCCGACGTACACGCCGAGCTGGACGCGGCCGCGGGCCGGCTGGACCCGGACGCGGGCGTCATGGCGCAGTTCGTGTGGTTCACCGGCGGCGCGGACGCGGACCGGCTGCTGATCGTGCTGCACCACCTGGCCGTCGACGGAGTGTCGTGGCGGATCCTGCTGCCGGACCTGGTCGCGGCCTGGCAGCGGGTCCGGGGCGGCGGCACGCCGCGAGCGGACCGGCCGGGCACGTCGCTGCGCCGGTGGGCGCACGCCCTGGCCGAGGCGGCGGCCGACCCGGAGCGGGTGGCGCGGGAACTGCCCCTGTGGCAGGAGATCCTGCGCGGGGACGAGCCCGTGCTGGGAGCACGGGCGGTGGACCCGGCGCGCGACGTCGCGTCCACCGTGGACACGGTCCGGGTCACCCTCCCGGCGGACGTCACGCGGACCCTGCTGACGACGCTGCCCGCGGTGTTCCGCGGCGGCGCCGACGACGCGCTGCTGGCCGGGCTCGCACTGGCGCTGGCCCGCTGGCGGAGCACGCGCGGCGTGTCCGCGTCCTCGACGCTGGTACGCAGGGAGGGGCACGGCCGGGAAGAGCAGGTGGCGCCCGGCGCGGACCTGTCGCGCACGGTCGGATGGCTCACCTCGCTGTTCCCGGTGCGCCTCGACCTGGCCGGCATCGACGTCGCGGACGCGTTCGCCGGCGGCCCGGCCGCCGGCCGCGCGGTCAAGGCCGTCAAGGAGCAGCTGCGGGCGGTGCCGGACCACGGCATCGGCTACGGCCTGCTCCGCCACCTCAACCCGGAAACGGCCGCCGTGCTGGCCGCGGAGCGGGAACCGCAGATCGGGTTCAACTACCTCGGCCGGACCTCACCCGCGGACCTCCCCGAAGACCTGCGCGGTCTGGGCTGGGCACCGGACACCACCCACCGGGACCTGACCGCCGCGCCGGACGCGGACATGCCGGTGCTGTCGGCCCTGGAGATCAACGCGGTGGCCGCTGCCACCCCCCGCGGTGACGAGCTGACCGCCTCCTTCGGCTTCCCCACCGGGGTGCTCTCCCGCGAGGAGGTGACCGAGCTGGCCGGACTGTGGGTCCAGGCGCTGACCGCCCTCGCCCGGCACACCGCGACGCCCGGGGCCGGCGGGCTGACCCCGAGCGACGCGCCCCTGGTCGAGGTGAGCCAGGAGGAGATCGACACCTGGGAAGCCCGGTTCGGCAGGCTGGCCGAGATATGGCCGGCGACCCCGACCCAGTCCGGGATGCTGTTCCACACGATGCTCGCCGGAACGTCGTTCGACCCGTACCACATGCAGATGGTGTTCCACCTCTCCGGCGACGTCGACCCGCAGCGGATGCGCCGGGCCGGACAGGCACTGCTGGAACGCCACGCCAACCTGCGCGCGGCGTTCGTCGACCGGGCCGACGGCGACGTCGTGCAGGTGGTGGCGGCGGACGGGATGACCCTGCCCTGGCGGCACCTCGACCTGACCGCGGCCGGCGAGGCGGAGCGGACCGACGCGTTCGAGCGGTTCCTCACCGAGGACCGGGCCGCCCACTTCGACACGGGCGCCCCACCGCTGATCCGGCTCGCACTCGCCGTCCTGGAGCCCGGCCGTGCCGAACTCGTCATGACCTGCCACCACGTGCTGCTCGACGGCTGGTCCATGCCCCTGCTGATGCGGGACCTGCTGCTGCTCTACGCGTCCCACGGCGACCCGGCCCCGCTGCCCGCCACGCCCGGCTACGGCGCGTTCCTGTCCTGGCGCGCCGGGCAGGACGCGCGGGAGTCCGCACGGGTGTGGGCGGCCGAACTCGACGGCGTCGAGGAGCCGACCCTGCTCGCTCCCGGCTCCGAGGACGCGGCCGAGCGGGGCGTCGACGAGGTCGAGGTCGCGCTCCCCGCCGACGAGGCGCGCGAACTGGCCCGGCGCGCGGCCGAGCTGGGCGTCACCGTCAACACCCTGGTCCAGGGTGCCTGGGGGCTGCTGCTCGGCCGGCTCACCGGCCGCCAGGACGTGGTGTTCGGCGCCACCGTCTCCGGACGCCCGCCCGCGGTGACGGACGTCGGCTCGATGGTCGGCAACTTCATCAACACCCTCCCCGTCCGCGTCGCGTACGCGCCCGGCGACACCCTCGCCGAGGTCCTGGGCCGGCTCCAGAGCCGGCAGGCCGGTCTCCTGGAGCACCACCACCACGGGCTCTCGGAGATCCAGCGGTCCACCGGCCTGCGGTCCCTCTTCGACACGCTGGTCGTCTTCGAGTCGTACCCGGTCGACCGGGAGGGCCTCGGCGCCGCCTCCGAGGCCGCGGACGGGATCGCCTTCACCGGCCTGCGCCCCTCCACGGCCACCAACTACCCCCTCGCCCTGATGGCGGCGGCCGACCCGCACCTCCAGTTCGTCTTCCAGTACGCGCCGGGTGTCTTCGACCGGGGCGCGGTGGAGGTGATCGCGGCCCGCTTCGTACGCGTCCTGCGGCAGCTGGCGGCCACCCCCGGCCTGAAGGCCGCGCAGGTCGACGTCCTGGAGCCGGCCGAACGCCACCGGCTGCTCGCCGGGTTCAACGACACGGCCGTCCCCACCCCGGACGTCACGGTCAACGGGCTCGTCGAGGCGCAGGCGGCGCGGACCCCGGACGAGACGGCCGTGGTCGCCGGGGACGAGTCGCTCACGTACCGCGAGCTGAACGCCCGGGCGGACCGCCTGGCGCGCGAACTGGCCGGACGCGGGGTGGGCCCCGAGTCGGTGGTCGCCCTGTCGCTGCCCAGGACCGCGGACCTGGTCGTCGCCCTGCTCGCGGTCCTGAAGGCGGGCGGCGCGTACCTGCCGGTCGACCCCAAGTACCCCAGCCACCGCCTCGCGGCCATCTTCGGGGAGGCGCGCCCGCACCTGGTCCTGACCGACTCCAAGACCGTCGCGGTCCTGCCGCGGCACGACGCCCCGGACGTCTTCCTGGACACCCTCGACCTGTCCGGGGAGGACGACGCCGGTCTCGGACTCACCGGCCACGCCGAGCAGTTGGCGTACGTGATGTACACCTCCGGCTCCACGGGCAAGCCCAAGGGCGTCGCCATCACCCACGGGAACGTGGTCAACGGCGTGCTGGAGCTCGCCTCCCGCGTCGGCATGGAGCCGGGCAAGCGGCTCCTCGCGGGCACGTCGGTCAACTTCGACGTCTCGGTGTTCGAGATCTTCACGACCCTCGCCCACGGCGGCGTCGTCGAGCTGGTCCGGGACGTCCTGGTCCTCGGCGAGGGGAAGGGCTGGAGCGGCGGCGTCATCTCCACCGTGCCGTCCGCCTTCGCCGAACTCGTCGACGACATCGCCGGCCGCACCAGCGTGGAGACGGTCGTCTTCGCGGGAGAGGCCCTGCCCTCGTCGCTCATCGCGAAGGTGCGCGACGCCTTCCCGGGGGTACGGGTCGTCAACGCCTACGGGCAGAGCGAGTCGTTCTACGCCACCACCTTCACCGTCTGCGGCGGGGCGGAGGGCCGGGCGGGCAGCGCTCCCGTCGGCACCCCGCTCGGCAACATGCGGGCCTACGTCCTCGGCCCCGGTCTGGACCCCGTACCGGCGGGCGCGGTCGGCGAACTGTACGTCGGCGGGAACGTGGGCCGCGGCTACCGGGGCCGCACCGACCTGACCGCCGAGCGGTTCGTCGCCGACCCGTTCGGACCGTCCGGCTCGCGCATGTACCGCAGCGGCGACCTGGCCCGCTGGAACGGCGAGGGGCAGCTGGAGTACGTGGGCCGCGGGGACGCGCAGGTCAAGGTGCGCGGCTTCCGCGTCGAGCCCGGCGAGGTCGAGGCCGCGCTCACCGCGCACCCCGAGGTCGCCCAGGCCGTCGTCATCGCCCGGCAGGGAGCGGGCACCGGCAAGCAGCTCGTCGCGTACGCGGTGGCGTCGCACGACACCGGCGCCGAGGAGCTGCGCCGGTTCGCCGCCGAGCGGCTGCCCGAGTTCATGGTGCCGTCCGCCTTCGTGCTGCTGGAGCGGCTGCCGCTGATGCCCAACGGCAAGCTCGACCGGGCCGCGCTGCCCGAGCCGGAGTTCACCGGAGCCCCCTACCGCGCCCCCCGCACCGCCCGCGAGGAGACCCTGGCCCGGCTGTTCGCCGAGGTGCTCGGCCTGGACCGGGTCGGCATCGACGACAGCTTCTTCGAGCTGGGGGGCCACTCCCTGCTCGCCACCCGGCTGATCAGCCGGGCCCGCACCGAGATGGGGACCGAGATCCCCATCCGCAAGGTCTTCGACCTGCCGACGGTGGCCGCACTCGCCGCGTGGCACGAGGAATCCGCCGCTCCCCGTCGCCCCAGTCTCCGCCAGATGTTCGTTTGAGGAGTGAAGCAATGATTCCGCTGTCATTTGTGCAACGCCGTACGTGGTTCCTGCACCAGCTGGAGGGTGCGGAGACCTGGAACATCTCGGCGGCGTTCCGGCTGACCGGGCCACTGGACGAGGACGCCCTGGCCGCCGCGCTCCGCGACATCGTCGAGCGGCACGAGATCCTGCGCACCACGTACCTGACGGACGACGACGGTGAGCCCTACCAGCTGATCCTGCCGATGGCACAGGCGCGGGAGCAGGTACGGGTGCCCGTGGCCGAGGTGACGCGCGAGGGCGAGTCCGCCGCGGTAGACGAGACCGTCGCGCACTGGTTCGACCTGACGGCCGAGATCCCCCTGCGGGCCCGCCTGCTGCGCCTGGCACCCGAGGAGCACGTCCTGGTCCTGGTCATCCACCACATCGCCTCGGACGGCAGCTCGGGCGCCCCGCTGGCACGCGACCTGGCCGCGGCCTACAACGCGCGCCGGGACGGCCGGGCGCCGCACTGGGAGCCGCTGCCCGTCCAGTACAAGGACTTCACGATGTGGCAGCGCGAGGTGCTCGGCGACCTGGCGGACCCGGACAGCCTCGGCGCCAGGCAGATCGAGTACTGGCGCACGGAACTGGCCGGGGTGCCGCAGCCGCTCAACCTGCCGCTGGACCGCCCGCGGTCCGTGGAAGCGGGCACGGACGGCGACGCGGTCGCCATCCCGGTCGCCGCGGAGGTGATGACCGGCCTGCAGAAGCTCGCCGACGGGCGCGGGCTGACCATGTCGATGGTCATGCAGGCCGCGCTCGGCGTGCTGCTCAGCAAGCTCGGCGGCGGTGACGACATCCCGGTCGGCACCCCGATCGCCGGCCGGACCGACGAAGCGCTGAACGACCTGATCGGCTGCTTCGTCAACAACCTGGTCATCCGCATGGACCTCTCCGGCGACCTGACGTTCGCCGGCCTGCTCGCCCAGGTCCGCAACAAGGCGCTGGCGGCCTACGAGCACCAGGACGTGCCGTTCGAGGTGCTGGTCGAGCAGCTCAACCCCGACCGCTCCGCCGCGTACCGGCCGTTCTTCCAGGTGATGTGCGGCTGGCAGAACACCGAGAAGTGGTCCCTGGAGCTCGCCGGGCTCGACGTGGAGTACCGCCAGGCCCTCCTGGCGACCACCCAGGTCGACGTGTTCTTCAGCATGACCACCGACGAGACGGGGGCGCTGCGCGGCGACATCTCGTACGCGACCGACCTCTTCGACCGGGACACGGTCGAGGACATGGCCGCCCGGTACGCGCGCGTCCTGGAGCAGCTGGCCGCCGACCCGGACGTGCCCGTCGGGGACGTCGACGTACTGATCGCGGGCGAGCGGGAGCGGCTGCTGGAGGAGGTGAACGACACCGCCGAGCCGACCCTGGAGGGCGGGCTCGTGGAGGCCGTGCGCCGGCAGGTGCGGGCGACGCCGCAGGCACTGGCCATCGTCGCCGAGGAGGAGTCGCTCACCTACGCGGAGCTGGACGCGCGCTCCAACCGGCTGGCGCACTGGCTGGCCGACCGCGGCGTCCGGGCCGAGTCGCTGGTCGCCGTCTGCCTGCCCCGGAACGTGAACCTCCTCGTCGCGCTGCTGGCGGTGCTGAAGTCCGGCGGAGCCTATGTTCCGATCGACCCGGACCACCCCCGCTCCCGGATCGACTTCGTCCTCGACCAGGCGAAGCCGGCGCTGGTCCTCGACGCCGACGCGCTGGCCGCCGCCGACTACGAGCGGTACCCGGACTCGGCGCCCGAGGTGGCCGTCCGCCCGGACAACACCCAGTACGTGATCTACACCTCGGGCTCGACGGGCACCCCGAAGGGCGTGACGATCCCGCGCGGCGCGGTGGCCAACTTCCTGGCCGCGACGCAGCGCCGGTTCCCGCTGTCGCCGGCGGACCGGATGCTGTTCAGCACGACGGTGTCGTTCGACATGGCCAACACCGAGCTGTACCTCCCGTTCGTCTCCGGCGCGACCATGGTCCTGGCGAAGAAGGACGCCGTCACCGACCCGTCGGCCATGGTGGCGCTGCTGCGCCGCCACGAGGTCACCGTCGTGCAGGCCACCCCCGGCTTCTGGCAGATGCTGCTGACGCACGAGCCGGACGCCGCGAAGGGCCTGCGGATCATCACCGGCGCGGAGGCCGTGCCGCTGCGGCTGGCCGAGACGCTCGCGGAGCAGGCCGCCGAAGTCGGCAACTGGTACGGCCCGTCCGAGACGACGACGTGGTCGACCATGGCGCCCGTCAAGGCGGGGGCGGGCGTCGCCATCGGCTCGCCGATCGGCAACACCCAGGTGTACGTGCTCGACGCGCGGATGCACCCGGTTCCGCGCGGCGTGCAGGGCGAACTGTACATCGCCGGCGCCGGCGTGGCCCGCGGCTACCAGGACCGGCCGGAGCTGACCGCCGAGCGGTTCGTGCCCTGCCCGTTCGGCCCCGCCGGCGCGCGGATGTACCGCACCGGAGACCTGGTGCGGTGGAACCGGGACGGCCGGCTGGAGTACATCGCGCGCACCGACCACCAGGTCAAGGTCCGCGGTTTCCGCATCGAGCTCGGCGAGATCGAGCACGTGCTGGCCGGACACCCCGGCGTGGCGCAGGCGGCGGTCGTGGTGCGCGAGAACCAGCAGGGCGACAAGCGCATCGTGGGCTACGTGGTGCCCGAGGCGGACGCCGATGAAGGCGCGCGGGCGGACGAGCTGCTCGCCGAGCTGTCCGAGCACCTGCGCGGACGCCTCCCGGACTACATGGTGCCCTCCGCGCTGATCCCCCTCTCCGAGATCCCGCTGACGCCGAACGGGAAGCTGGACCGGCAGGCACTGCCGTCGGAGCACACGCCCGCCGTGGCCGGCCAGGCGCCGCGCAACTCCTTCGAGGAGAAGCTGTGCGCCGTCTTCCGCGAGCTGCTCGGCACGGAGAACGTCGGCATCGACGACGACTTCTTCGCGCTCGGCGGCCACTCGCTGCTGGCCACCCGGCTCAGCGTCCGCATCCGCAAGGACTTCGACGTCGACCTGCCCCTCAGGACGATCATCAAGTTCCCCACGGTGGCCGAGCTGGCCGCGCTGCTGCTCGCCGGCGCCGTCCCCGACGAGGTCGCCAACCCGTTCGGGGTCGTCCTGCCGCTCAACAGCGACCCCGGCACGGGGAAGAAGCCCCTGTGGTTCTTCCACGGCGGAGGCGGCCTGGGCTGGGCGTACTTCAGCTTCGTGACGCACGTGAAGGACCGGCAGGCCTACGCCCTGCAGTCCCGCGGCGCCGACGGCGCGGCCCCGCTGGTGGAGTCGGTCGACGAGATGGTCGACCACATCATCGGGGAGATGCTGGAGGTGCAGCCCGAAGGGCCCTTCAACCTCGTCGGCTGGTCCTACGGCGGCACCCTCGTCCAGGCCATCGCGCAGGGACTCGACCGGCGCGGCCACGAGATCGCCCTCACGGCCATCCTGGACTCCCAGCCGGGCGGCCAGGGCTGGTCGGACATCCACCGCAACAAGACCGTGGCGGACTACCGGGACGAGCTCGAGGACTTCTTCGGCCAGTACATCGGCACCGGCAACCAGCAGGACTTCCTGGACAACATGTCCAAGGTCCTCGCCAACAACACGAACCTCATGATGGATTGGGAATCCCCGGTCTACGGAGGCGACGTGGTGTTCTTCCACGCGACGCTCAAGGACGAGATGTACGCGCACCTGTGGAAGCCGTACATCCTCGGCACCATCGAGGAGCACGACGTGGCCGCCACGCACCACGAGATGAACCTGCCCGGACCCGTGGCCGAAGTCTTCGAGGTCCTCAACCGCAAGCTGGCGGAACTGGAATAACCGGAAAGCCTCTTTCCGGAGCCATGTCAACGGACCATCGAATGGATGATTGGGGTTGGTCGGGGTGACAGAACCCGGCATGTCCGCGGAACACGGGGACCGGGCCACGCTGCTGTGCGTGCCGTTCGCGGGAGCGGGTCCTTCGTTCTTCCACCCGTGGCGGGAGCTGGCCGCGGACCGGTGGCGCCTGGCCTCCGTCGAGCTGCCGGGCAGGGAGCGGCGGATCCTGGAGGAGCCGTACCGCAACGTCTTCGAAGCGGCCAAGGGCTCGGTCGACGACGTCGTCGCGGCCCTCGGCGAAGGGGCGCGGACCGTGCTGTTCGGGCACAGCCTGGGCGCGGTGCTCGCGTACGAGCTGGTGCACCTGCTGACCGCGCGCGGCGTGCACGTCGAGCGGCTGGTCGTCAGCGGCTCGCCCGGTCCGTGGACCCAGCGCGAGCGGCGGGCGGCGGGGCTCCCGGACGAGGAGTTCCTCGCCAGGGTCGAGGAGTTCGCGGGGTTCAGGCACGAGGCCCTGGACCACCCGGAGATGCGTGAACTGATCCTCCCCACCCTGCAGGCCGACTGCGAGATGCACGAGAGCTACGTCCCGAGCACCGACGTACCGGTGTCGGTGCCGATCTGCTCGCTGCGCGGCAGCGTCGACGGCCTGGTCACCGCGGAAGAGGCCCGGCAGTGGCGGGCGGCGACCACGGCCGGCTTCACCTACGTGGAGTTCCCGGGCGACCACATGTACCTGGTCGACGCCGGCCGTGAGGTGCTCGACGTGATCGAGGCGCAGTCCGCCGGCGGCCCGGAGAGGAACGTGGCGGCGTGAGGAGTGCGGCGATCTCGGTGTCCGGGCTGCGCAAGGCGTACCGCGACAAGGTCGTCCTCGACGGCATCGGCTTCGACGTCGCCGCGGGATCGGTCTTCTCCCTGCTCGGCCCGAACGGGGCGGGCAAGACGACGACCGTGAACGTCCTGACCACGCTGCTGAAGGCGGACGCCGGGACGGTGCGGATCGCCGGGCACGACGTGGCGACCGCGACCAGGCGGGTGCGCGCCGCCATCGGCGTGACCGGCCAGTTCGCCGCCGTGGACGACCTGCTGTCGGGCCGGGAGAACCTGCGCCTGATGGCGGACCTCCGGCGCGTGCCGTCCGCGGAGCGGCTGGTCACGCGGCTGCTGGAGCGCTTCGACCTGGTGGAGTCGGCCGGCAGACTGGCGTCGGCGTACTCCGGCGGCATGCGCCGGAAGCTGGACCTGGCGATGACGCTGGTCGGCAACCCGGAGGTCATCTTCCTGGACGAGCCGACGACGGGCCTCGACCCGCGCAGCCGGCGCACGATGTGGGGGATCGTCCGCGAGCTGGTCTCCGAGGGCACGACCATCTTCCTCACCACCCAGTACCTGGAAGAAGCCGACCAGCTCGCCGACCAGATCGCGGTGCTCCACCAGGGCCGCCTGGCCGCCCAGGGCACCCCCGAGGAGCTCAAGCGCCGGATCCCCGGCACCCACGTCCGCTTCCGGTTCGCCGACCTGTACGAACTCGACTCGGCGGCGCGGGTCCTGGCCGAGGCCACGCGGGACGACGAGGAGCTGACCCTGCGGGTGCCGGGCGACGGCGAGACGAAAACGCTGCGGGCCCTGCTGGACCGGCTCGACGTCCACTCGCTCGACGCCCAGGAGTTCTCGGTGCACCGGCCGGACCTCGACGACGTCTTCCTCGCCCTGACCGAGCACACGGGCACCGGGCACGGGACCAGGGAGGCGATCGTACGGTGAGCACCGTCCCGACGTCGCTGGCCGATTCGGCGATCATGCTGCGCCGCAACCTGAAGCACACCGTGCGCAACCCGATCGTGGTGTTCAACGCGGTCCTGTTCCCGATCGTGATCATGCTCATGTTCGTCAAGGTGTTCGGCGGCGCCTTCAGCGTCGGCGAGGACTACATCGACTACGCGACGCCGGGTCTGCTCGTGATGGCCATCAGCTACGGGCTGGGCGCCACCGCGACGGCCGTGAACGACGACATGACCAAGGGCGTCATCAACCGGCTCAAGGTCATGGACGTCTCCCGCGGTTCCGTGCTGACCGGGCACGTCATCGTCACCACCGTGCGCTGCCTGGTGTCCTGCGCCGCCATCATCGGGCTGGCCTTCGCGCTGGGGTTCGACCCGGCCGCGAGCGCCCTCGACTGGCTCGGCGCCATCGGCGTCATCGTGCTGCTCAGCTTCGCGGCCGGCTGGCTCACCGTCGCCCTGGGGCTGGCCGCGAAGACCGCGGAGTCCGCGGGCCTGGCCACCGTACCGCTGATCATGCTGCCGTTCCTGAGCAGCGCGTTCGTCCCCGCGGACACGATGGGGGCCGGCGTACGGCAGTTCGCCGAGTACCAGCCCTTCACCCCGGTCATCGAGACGCTGCGCGGGCTGCTGGTGGGCAGCGTGTCGAGCGGCGACGCCATCGCGGCCGTCGCCTGGTGCGCCGGGCTCGCCCTCCTCGGGTACGTGTGGGCGCTCTCCACGTTCAACAAGCGGGCGTGAGCACCCTCCCCCTAC
>NZ_JBHWBP010000050.1:0-22937 GCF_042735575.1 Streptomyces sp. NPDC059564
GCGGCGGCGAGGGCCGCCTCGAACTCGTCGCTCCGGTAGTGCCCGTAGTTGGAGCCGTTGGCGATGGCTTCCTTCGAGAAGACCGGACGCAGGTAGTTCTCCGCCGCCGGGTAGTCCATGCTCCAGCCCGTGCGGAAGGCACCCTTGAACTTCTGGGCCTTCAGGTCGTCCAGCAGGTCGCCGGACTTCTGGTACTGCTTGGTGGTGACGTCGAGGCCGAGGTTCGTCTTCAGCTGCTGGGCGACGGCCTCGATCCACTCCTTGTGGTTGCCGTCGGTGTTGTAGCCGAGTTCCATCGTGTTGCCGGGAATGCCGCCGGCCCGCTGGAACAGCTCCTTCGCCTTGGCCGGGTTGTACGTACCGGCCTCTCCGAGGGCGCCCTTGCGGTATCCGGGGACGATCGGGCTGATGAAGTCGTCGGCCGCCTTGCGGGTGCCGTTGAAGATGGTCTTCGCGAGGGCGTCCCGGTCGATGGCCATCGAGATCGCCTTGCGGATCTCGGGCTTGCCGAAGGACTGGGGATCGGCCTCCAGCGGGAAGCCGATGTAGCCGACCGTCGATTCCGGCTTGTAGATGTAGCGGTCCCCGAACTCCTCGGAGACGTTGGCGAGCGCGGAGACCGGCAGCTTGTCGACTATCTGCAGCGCGCCGTTGTTCAGGTCGTTGTACGCGGTGTCGAGGTTGTCGTAGATCTTGAAGGTCACGCCGGCGAGCTTCGCGCGGCCCTCGTCCGGGTACTTGTCGTACCGCTTGAGGCTGATCTGCTTGTTGTGCTGCCAGGGACCGTCCATCCGGAACGGGCCGTTCCCGATCGGGGCCTCGCCGAACTTCCGCGGGTCGGCCTCGAACGCCTTGGGCAGCGGGTAGAAGGCGCTGGACCCCAGCGTGGTCTTGAACTGGGAGAACGGTGCCTTCAGCGTGACGACGAAGGTCTTGGTGTCGACGACCTTGAGGCCCTTGAGCTCCTTGGCCGTGGGCGTCTTGCCCTTGCCCGGAGCCAGCTCGTCCGAGCCCTCGATCTTGGAGAAGGAGCCCATCATCGCGGCGGCGTTCTCCTGGCTCGCCCCCCAGTTCCAGGCACGGACGAACGACTGCGCGTCGACCTTCTCACCGTTGTGGAAGGTGAACCCGTCCTTGATCTTGATGGTCCAGGTCTTCGAGTCCGTGGTCTCGATGGACTCGGCGAGTGCGAGCTTCGGCTCGTTGGTCTTGGTGTCGTACGAGACCAGGCCGGTGAAGAGCGCGTGCAGGACCTCGGCCCCCTCGGACTCCGAGGTGTCCTGACCGATCAGGCCGTGCTGCGGCTCGGCGAGCACCACGCTGATGTGCCCGCCGGCCTTGCCGCCGGCCTTCGAGTCGTCGCCGCCGCTGCACGCCGTGGCGGTCATCGCCACGACGACGGCACCGACGACCCACGTGGCGCTCGTTGCTCCGCGCATGGGTACTGCCTCCTCAGGAGTCACTGTCGTGGTGGGGGCTCGCGAGCCGCCGCTCCGCACTCCGCGTGACCGATTGACACGAGCTCGATGGAGCCATCCTCGGGGACACCCGGACCGTAAGCCAAACCTGAGCGGTCCCGTTCCCGGGGCGACGAGGGGCCTGCCGCGAGGCGCCGGGCCCGGGAGAACGCCGGACGGGGCACAGTCAGAGCGACTGTGCCCCGTCGGCACTCTGAAGGGGATCAGACGGCCAGAACCGCCTTCTCCTCCGCGAAGTGGCAGGCCGACTCGTGCGCGGCCAGGGTGTCCACGCCCTTGAAGCGCTGCGGGATCGCGAGCAGCGGCTCCTCGACGGAGCACTTGTCCTCGGCCTTCCAGCAGCGGGTGCGGAAGCGGCAGCCCGACGGCGGGTTCGCCGGGGAGGGGACCTCACCGGTGAGGATGATCCGCTCCCGGCCCTCGCGGGCCTCCGGGTCCGGCACCGGCACGGCGGAGAGCAGGGCCTGGGTGTACGGGTGGGTCGGGTGGTCGTAGATCTCGGAATCGGTTCCGATCTCGGCCATCTTGCCCAGGTACATCACGCCCACGCGGTCCGAGATGTGCCGGACGATCGACAGGTCGTGCGCGATGAAGAGGTAGGAGAGGTTGAACTCATCCTGCAGCTTCGCCATCAGGTTGATGACCTGCGCCTGCACCGACACGTCGAGCGCGGAGACCGGCTCGTCGCAGATGATGATCTCCGGGTTGAGCGCGAGGCCGCGGGCGATGCCGATGCGCTGGCGCTGGCCGCCGGAGAACTGGTGCGGGTAGCGGTTGATGTACTCCGGGTTCAGGCCCACGACGTCCAGGAGCTCCTGGACCTTGCGGCGCCGGTCGCCCTTGGGAGCCACCTCGGGGTGGATCTCGAAGGGCTCCCCGATGATGTCGCCGACCGTCATGCGCGGGTTCAGCGAGGTGTACGGGTCCTGGAACACCATCTGGATGTTGCGGCGGACGGCCTTCAGGGCCTTGCCCGACAGCTTGGTGATGTCCTGGCCCTTGTAGAGGACCTCGCCCGCCGTGGCGGTCTCCAGCAGCATCAGCAGCTTGGCCACCGTGGACTTGCCACAGCCGGACTCGCCGACGATGCCCAGGGTCTCGCCCTGGTAGAGGTCGAAGGAGATCCCGTCGACCGCCTTGACCGCGCCGACCTGGCGCTTGAGGAGCATGCCCTGGGTCAGCGGGAAGTGCTTGACCAGGTTGCGCACCTGCAGGATCGGCTCGCCCCGCTCGACGGGGGCGTCGAAGGCGGCCAGCACCTCCTCGGCGGGGGCTGCGGCGGTGTCCACGGCCTCGTCCGTCTTGCCCAGCTCAGCCATGGATCTGCTCCTTCCAGAAGTGGCAGGCGCTGCCGCGGCCGACCAGCTCGGTGCCGTCCTGCTCGGTGACCAGCTGGAGGGCCGGCACGTCGGTACGGCAGATGTCCTGCGCCTTGGGGCAGCGCGGGTTGAAGGCGCAGCCGGAGGGCGCCTTCAGCAGGTTGGGCGGCAGGCCCTTGATCGCGTAGAGCTCCTGGCCCTTCTGGTCCAGGCGCGGGATCGAGTCCAGCAGACCACGGGTGTACGGGTGCGCCGGGCGCTTGTACAGCTCGTGGATCGGGGCCTGCTCGACGATGCGGCCCGCGTACATCACGGCGATCTTGTCGGCCACGTCGGCGACGACGCCGAGGTCGTGGGTGATCAGGATCAGACCCATGGAGTACTCGCGCTGGAGGTCCGCGAGCAGGTCCATGACCTGGGCCTGGACCGTCACGTCGAGCGCCGTGGTGGGCTCGTCCGCGATGATCAGGTCCGGCTCCAGGGCCAGCGCCATGGCGATCATGATGCGCTGGCGCATACCGCCGGAGAACTGGTGCGGGTAGTCGTCGACCCGGGCCTTGGCAGCGGGGATCTTCACCCGGTCCATCAGCTCGATGGCCTTGGCCTTGGCGTCCTTCTTGGACATGCCCTGGTGGACGCGGAACATCTCGCCCAGCTGGTTGCCCACGGAGAACACCGGGTTCAGCGCGGACAGCGCGTCCTGGAAGATCATCGCCATCTTCGGGCCGCGCAGCTTGCGCCGCTCGGCCTCCGACATCTTCAGGATGTCCTGGCCCTGGAAGAGGATCTCGCCCTTGGCGACCCGCCCGGGGGGCGAGTCGAGGATGCCCATGATCGCCTGCGCGGTCACGGACTTGCCGGAGCCGGACTCGCCGAGCACGGCGAGGGTCTCGCCGGACTTGACGCTGTAGTTGACACCGTTGACGGCCCGGACCACGCCTTCGCGGGTCTGGAACTCGACGTGCAGGTCGCGCACTTCGAGGACGGGGGTCTCGTCGTCTCCCGCGCGCTGGCGCGGCAGCTCTTCTGTGGTTTTCGAAGTAGTCATGTGAGAGCCGCCCTCCTAGCGCAGCTTCGGGTCAAGGGC
The DNA here is from genome assembly GCF_042735575.1 of Streptomyces sp. NPDC059564. Taxonomy (NCBI): domain Bacteria; kingdom Bacillati; phylum Actinomycetota; class Actinomycetes; order Kitasatosporales; family Streptomycetaceae; genus Streptomyces; species Streptomyces sp. NPDC059564. Next base: position 3,885 of record NZ_JBHWBP010000050.1, read on the forward strand.
GTCACGCAGCCCATCGCCGACGAAAACAAAGCCCAGGACGGTCATCACGATCGCGATGGACGGGTAGATCCAGAGGAAGTCCTTGACACCGAGGAAGTCCTTGGCGCCGGCCAGCATGTTGCCCCACTCCGGGACCTCGGGGCTGACGCCCACGCCCAGGAAGGACAGCGCCGCCTCGGCGACGATGGCGCCGCCGACGCTGAAGGCGGCGTAGGCCATCACCGCGGCGATGGAGTTGGGGATGATGTGGCGGATGATGATCCGCGAGGTGCCGGCGCCCAGGGCGCGCGCGGCGTGCACGTAGTCCGCCTCGCGCACCGACAGGATCGAGCTGCGCAGCAGCCGCGAGACCGTCGGCCAGGAGAAGACGGCCAGCGAGATGATCACCGGGAGCACTCCGCGGCCCATCGCGATGATGATCACGATGGCGCCGATGAGCAGCGGGAAGGCGAAGAAGACGTCGGCTATGCGCATCAGGATCGAGTCGGTGGCCTTGCCGAAGTAGCCGGAGAGGGCGCCGATGACGATGCCGATGGCGCAGGCCAGGAAGATCGACGCGAGACCGACGACGACGGCGATGCGGCTGCCGTAGATGATGCGGGAGAACTGGTCGCGGCCGAGGGCGTCGGTGCCCAGCAGGTGCGCGGAACTCGGCTCGGCGAGGGTGTTCGTGAGGTCCTGGTGGTACGGGTCCACCGGCGCGATCAGCGGCGCCAGGGCTGCCGTCAGGAACAGCAGGAGGACCAGGATCAGGCCGAAGACGGCCAGCTTGTTGGCGACGAAGCGGTGGCGGATCTCGCCCCACTGCGTGACACGGGCGATGGCGGGCTCCGCGTTCGCGGCGCCGGCGGCAGCGGTGGCAGCGGCCGGTTGCGCGGTCCCCGAGTCCGCTGTGCTCTTGGTGAGCTCGGTCATGGGTGTGACTCCTAGAAACTGCCTTGGCTCAGGCGAGACGGATGCGCGGGTCGAGGACCGCGTACAACAGGTCGACGATGAGGTTCAGCACCACGAACACGGCGACACCGAAGGAGACGACTCCGATGATGATCGGGTTGTTCTGCTGCTGGATCGCCATGACCAGGGCCAGGCCGATGCCGTCCCAGTTGAAGATGGCCTCGGTGATCAGCGCGCCGCCGAGCAGGGAGCCGAACGAGATACCCAGGTAGGTGATGACCGGGATGATCGAGTTGCGCATGACGTGCTTGAACAGCACCGTCCGCCGCGGCAGGCCCTTGGCCACGGCCGTCTTGACGTAGTCGGCCTTGAGCACCTCGAGCATGGTGCCGCGCATGAGCCGGGCCACCAGTGCGGCGTCCAGGATCGCGAGCGTGAAGGCCGGCAGGATCAGGGAGTTGAACGAGCCGTCGGAGATCAGCGGGAACCAGCCGAGGTCCACGACGAAGGTCGAGAGCAGCACCATGCCGATGACGAACGACGGGAAACCGACGGCGAGGGTCGTGAGCAGGGTGATCAGTACGTCCCAGAAGGAGTACCTGAACAGCGCGGCGATCATGCCCGCGAAAACTCCGATGGCAATGTCGATGACGATCGCCGCGACCGCCAGTTCGGCGGTGTTGACCAGCTTCGGCGACAGGATCTCCGTCACCGGCCGGCGCTGGGTGTAGTCCTCACCCAGGTCGCCCTTGGCCAGGTTCTTGACGAAGTTGCCGTACTGGACGGGGAGCGGGTCATTGAGTCCGTAGCGCTCCCTGAGTTCATGGACCACCGCCGGATCACGGGCCTTGTCTCCGCCGAGCGAACCCACGGGGTCGCCGGGGAGGACGAAGAGACAGGCGAAGAGCACGACCGTCGCACCGAAGAGGACGACGACCATCTGCCCGAGCCGCCTGATCACATAACTGCCCACGATGCCTCCTTCACTTACTAAGCATGGGTGTTGGCGGCATCGTCCGATCGGGACGAGAGGCCGCGACCGGGCACCGGATCTGGGGGTGTGCCCGGAGGTGGACGAAGGCCGTGGAGACCGGAAGAAGTGCTCCGACCTCCACGACCTTCGCTATGCCAACTGAAGAGGCATTACTTGAGCGTGATCTCCGCGAGGTTCGGGTCCTCGAAGAAGTCCATCTTCACGTTGTCGAACTTGGTGGTGTTCGCGAGACGGAACTGGGTGCGCTTCCACAGCGGGATGAGGCCCTGGTCGGTGTCGACCGCGAGCTTCTCGGCCTGCTTGTAGATGCCGGCGCGGGCGGCGGCGTCCTTCGTGGCGCGGGCCTGGTCCAGGAGCTTGTCGAACTCCGGGCTGTTGTAGCGGCCGCGGTTGTCACCCTGGGCCTTGCCGGTGGCCGGGTCCTCGTTGATGGAACCGGAGCCCAGCAGCGGGAACAGGAAGTTGTCGGCCGTCGGGTAGTCGGCACCCCAGGCGGAACGCCAGAGACCGGCGGTCTTCTTGTCCTGCTGCTCGGCCAGGGCCTCCTTGAACGGCTTGCCGTTCAGCTTGACCTCGAGGCCGAGGACGTCCTTCAGCTGCTGCGCGACGGCCTGGACCCACTCTTCGTGGCCCGAGCCGGTGTTGTAGCCGAAGTCGAGGACGGTGCCCGGCTTCAGGCCCGACTTCTCCGCGAGCTCCTTGGCCTTGGCGGTGTCCTGCTTGACGCAGGAGGTGCACACGCCCTCCTGGTACACGTCGGCGAACGACGGCGGCAGGACGGTGGAGGCCGGCTTCTGCATGCCCTGGAAGACACCCTTGGCGATGGCCTCGCGGTCGATCGCGTAGGAGATGGCCTTGCGGGCGTCCGGCGTGTTCAGCGGAGCGTTCTGGTTGAAGGCCACCAGGTAGTTGATACCGCTGGTGTCGGCCTCGATCCACTGGCCCTTCGGGCTGTACTTCTGCTTCGCCACCGGCTGCTGCGGCGTGGGCATGCGCGCCCAGTCGAAGGTGCCCGACTGGAAGCCCTGGTACTCCAGGGTCGCGGTGTTGTTCGGGTTCAGGATCGAGATCTCGACCTTGCCGAGCTTGGCCTTCTCGAAGCCGTAGTCGTCGTTGCGGACGAGCGTGATCGACTTGTTGTGCTCCCAGGCGCCCTTCATCTTGAAGGCGCCGTTGCCGATCGGGGCGTCGTTGTACGCCTTGTTGTCGGCAGCGCCGGCGACCTTCGGGACCGGGGCGAAGACCGTGTGGACGGTCTTCTTGTCGAACTCGAAGTCGCCCTTGGCCAGCGTCACTTCGAGGGTGTTGGCGTCGACGGCCTTCAGACCGGCGAACTTGTCGGTCTTGCCGCCGTTGAGGTCGTCGTAACCGGCGATGCCGGCCATGTGGTACGCGACGTCCGAGGCCGACTTCTTGTCGGCGACACGGGTCCAGCCGCGGACGAAGGACTCGGCGTCCACCGTCTCACCGTTGGTGAACTTGGTGCCGGCCTTGAGCTTGAACGTCCAGACCTTGCCGTCGTCACTGGTGGTCGCGGACTCCGCGAGCGCCGGCGTCAGCTTGCCGTTGGCCTCGACGTTGTACAGACCGGTGAAGAGGTTGTGCGTGATCAGCGAGCCCTCGGACTCCTGCGCGTTGAACGGGTCGATGGCGGTCGGCTCGGTCAGGCCGAGACGGAACACACCGCCCTTGGCATCGGCCGAGCCCTTGTCGTCTCCGCCACTGCATGCCGTTGCCGCCAGGGCGACGACGATCGCGCCCACGACCCACTTGGCGCTCGTTGCTCCGCGCATGGGTAATTGCCTCCTCAGGAGTCACTGTCGATTCGTGAAGGACCCGGCTCCCGCTGACACCCCTGACAGCGAAATCCGGTCCCATCGTGTGTGCTCGTGAGTCGACGCTCCCCACAGCGTGTGACCCATTGACCCGAGCTCAATGGAGCCATCCTCAGGGACGCACAGACCGTAAACCACACTTAAGTGGTCTCGTTTTCACAACATCACCGCATGGCGAAAACCCGAAATCCGGACAAACGGATAGGAGACAGACACGTGCGAAACGGACGGTTAGCTCACCATCCGGAGTGTCACGGTCGGAATGCGGACACCAGAACACAACAATCCGCTTGACAAACGGCAACAGCCCCTCTCCACACCGGTCCGGTGCGGGGAGGGGCTGCTTCCAGCCATACGCCTATCGGACACTGTCCGACTGGTGTACGACTCGGGGCGCTACGGGCCTACTTGGCGGACTTGGCGCGCGACGCGGTGCGCGAGCGGTCCTTCTGGTCCAGGACGACCTTGCGGATGCGGACGGCCTCCGGGGTCACCTCGACGCACTCGTCGTCGCGGCAGAACTCCAGGGACTGCTCCAGGGAGAGCTTGCGGGGCGGCACCACGTTCTCGGTGTTGTCCGCGGAAGCCGCACGCATGTTGGTGAGCTTCTTCTCCTTGGTGATGTTCACGTCCATGTCGTCGGAGCGCGAGTTCTCGCCGACGATCATGCCCTCGTACACCTCGGTGCCGGGGTCGGTGAACAGGACGCCGCGCTCCTGCAGGTTGATCATCGCGAACGGCGTGACCGAACCCGCGCGGTCCGCGACCAGCGAACCGTTGTTACGGGTGACCAGCGGGCCGAACCACGGCTCGTGGCCCTCGTGGATGGAGTGGGCGATACCGGTACCGCGCGTGCCCGTGAGGAACTCCGTACGGAAGCCGATGAGACCGCGCGACGGGACGACGAACTCCATGCGGACCCAGCCGGAGCCGTGGTTCGACATGTTGTCCATGCGGCCCTTGCGGACGCCCATGAGCTGCGTGACCGCGCCCATGTGCTCCTCGGGGACGTCGATCGTCATGCGCTCGACCGGCTCGTGGGTCTTGCCGTCGATCTCCTGCGTGACGACCTGCGGCTTGCCGATGGTCAGCTCGAAGCCCTCGCGGCGCATCTGCTCGACCAGGATGGCGAGCGCGAGCTCACCACGGCCCTGGACCTCCCAGGCGTCCGGACGCTCGGTGTCGAGCACGCGGAGCGAGACGTTACCGATCAGCTCGCGGTCGAGGCGGTCCTTGACCTGGCGGGCGGTGACCTTGCGGTCCTTGACCGCGGACTTCGCGTCCGCGCCCTTGCCGCTGCCGCCGCGGCCGACCATCGGGGAGGTGTTCGTACCGATGGTCATGGAGATCGCCGGCTCGTCCACCGAGATCAGCGGCAGGGCGATCGGGTTCTCCGGGTCGGCCAGGGTCTCGCCGATCATGATGTCGGGGATGCCGGCGACCGCGCAGATGTCACCCGGGCCCGCCACCTCGGCCGGCTTGCGGGTGAGCGCCTCGGTCATCATCAGCTCGGTGATGCGGACGTTGGACTGGGTGCCGTCACGCTTGATCCACGTGACGGTCTGGCCCTTGCGCAGCTCGCCCTGCTCGACGCGGAGCAGCGCGATGCGGCCGAGGAAGTTGTCGGCGTCCAGGTTGGTGACGTGGGCCTGGAGCGGCGCCTCGTCGTCGTACACCGGGGCGGGGACGTGCTCCAGGATGGTGGAGAAGAACGGCTCCAGGCTGGTGCTGTCCGCGGGGACGGTGCCGTCCTCCGGCTTGGTCAGCGAGGCCACGCCGTCACGGCCGCAGGCGTAGACGATCGGGAACTCGATCTGGTCCTCGTCCGCGTCCAGGTCCAGGAAGAGGTCGTACGTCTCGTTGACGACCTCGTCGATCCGGGAGTCCGGGCGGTCGGTCTTGTTGATGCAGAGGATGACCGGCATCTTCGCCTGCAGGGCCTTGCGCAGGACGAAGCGGGTCTGGGGCAGCGGACCCTCGGAGGCGTCCACCAGCAGAACGACGGCGTCCACCATCGACAGACCGCGCTCGACCTCACCACCGAAGTCGGCGTGGCCGGGGGTGTCGATGATGTTGATCGTGATGGGCGCCCCGCCGTCCTTGGGGTGATACTTCACCGCCGTGTTCTTGGCGAGGATCGTGATGCCCTTCTCACGCTCCAGGTCGTTCGAGTCCATCATGCGGTCGTCGAGGTGCTGGTGGGCGGCGAAGGCACCGGCCTGCTTGAGCATGGCATCGACGATGGTCGTCTTGCCATGGTCGACGTGGGCGACGATGGCGACGTTACGGATGTCGTGGCGCGTGGGCACTTCGGCGCTTCTCCCGGGATCGTGGATGGCGACGCGTACGGTCCGGCACGCGCGCCTCGACCGGGCGGAAAACCTGCCACGGCCTTACCCCATCGTACGTCGGCTGGCGGGAACCGCCTGCCGGGGGGTCTGTCAAGAGGCCGGACGACTGAGGAGGGCCGGGTTCGGGGTGGGGGGTCCCGGCCGTGGGAAAAGCCTGTGTTCATGCGGGTCAATGGGTATCCACGACCTTGCCCGCCGGGGATCCGGCGGGCAAGGGACTTGAGTCACATCTGAGCTTGCTACCCGTCGGTCAACCTGACAGGCCCCCCTTTTTCACCACTTGTTCTCGGCGGCTACTTCTTCTTGGCGTCCTTCGCCGTGGGCGGCTTCATCCAGCCGATGTCCTGGTAGCGGGGCGCTCCGAGGCCGAAGGCCCCCGCGTTGGCCAGGCCCGGCTTGGCCGCGACCAGCTCGGGGCGCTGGTAGAGCGGGATGGAGCCGGCCGCGGCCCAGATCCGGGCGTCCGCCTTGCGCATCAGCTCCCGGGCCTGCGCCTCGTCGAGCTCACCGGCCGCCTGGTCGAAGAGCTGGTCGATGTGGTCGGTGCCGACCCGGGTGTAGTTCTGTTCGACGACGAGCGAGCCGTCGGCGGCCGGCTCCGGCTTGGCGAAGATGGGCCGGGCGTCGGTGGCCGGGTAGGCCGTCGCGGGCCAGGAGTAGAGCGCCAGGTCGTACTGGCCCGAGGCGACGTGGTCCTTGAAGAAGCTCTCGTCGGAGACCTTCTTCAGCTCGGTGGCGACCCCGATCTTCTGGAGCATCCGGGAGATCCGCTCGCCGACCGTGCGCAGGGCCTCCGAGCCGGGTCCGGCCGGGAGGACGAAGCGCAGGGTGAGCGGCTTGCCGTCCTTGGCGAGGACGGCGCCGGAGGTGCGGCCGGCCTGCTTGGCGGGGGCGGGGGCCGGGGTGGCCCTGGCGGGTTCCTTGTCGTCGGCGTCGGCGTCGGAGTCGGCCGCCGCGGCAGCGGCGCGCTTGCCGTCGTCGATGGTGCGGGCCTGGGTCAGCAGGGCGTCCTCCTGCTGGGCGGCGAGGGAGTCCGGGGCCAGCACCGGGGACAGCTCCGGGCGGGCGCCCGGGGCGAAGGAGTCGGCGTCCACGATCTCCCCGTCGAACTCCGCGGGGCCCTCGGGGAAGGTGTGGAGTCCGCCGGCGAGGCGCGCGCCGTGTTCGCCGTGGCCCGCGCGGGCCTTGCGGGCGGCGGCGGGGCGGAGGTCTCCGTTGCGGTCGTCCTGGCCGACGATGTAGAGGCCGTCGTTGCCGGTGCCCGGGCCCGAGGGGGTCACCGCGGGGGTCTTGGAGTCGTCCTTCTTCGTGCCGTCGTCGCTCTCGGAGCCCGCCTTCGCGCCCCCCGGCTCGGTGAGCTTGCCGTTCTTGCGCCAGCCCGCGTCCGACAGCAGCGCCTGGGCCGCCTGGGTGTCCTGTCCGCCCAGGGCGTCGCTGTTGTCCGCGTACGCCTGCTGCCCGGCCAGCGCCAGGTGGCTGCCGACCGGCTTCGCGGGCAGGCCGAGCGGCTTCAGTACGATCTCGGCCAGTTCCTTGCGGTCCAGGGCCCGGGCCACCGCCCGCCGGACCCGCTCGTCGGACAGCGGGCCGGAGGCCCCGTTCATGGCCAGCTGGGTGTACGCGGGCTCCAGCGACTTGCGGACGGTGAAGGACCGCAGCGCCGACTGCTCCGCCGCGTACTTCTTCACGGCCTCCGCGTTCTTCTCGCGCTTCTCCTGCTCCTCCTTGGCCCTGTTCTCGTCGGGGCCGTGGGCCAGCGCCCAGGAGAGGGTGGCCTGCGCGGGGGTCAGCGAGGCCCCGGGGCCGTGCGCCCCGTTCACCTGGCCGGCGTCGCGCTGGGCGAGGGCGATGCGGTCGGCGCCCGCGCGGTCGATCTCCGCCAGGTCGATCTTCCCGGCGGCCAGCGCGGCCGGACGGCCCGCGCGGGGCACCGCCGTCAGGACGACCGTGTCCAGCTTCGCCGACCGGCCCCACCAGCGCGGATTGCGGGTCAGGGCCGCGGTGCCGGTCTTCTTGTCGATGGCCCCGAGGCCGAAGGGTCCGGCGGTGACCTTGAGGGTGCCGCGGGCGCCCTCGTTGAAGGCCTCCGGGGTGCCCATGACCTGCTTCGGGTAGAGCGGGCTGAACAGGGAGCGCCAGTCGCCGTACGGCTTGGCGAAGGTGACCTTGACCTCCAGGTCGCTCTTGCCGCGCTCGATCTTCTCGATCCGGTCGTACCCGGCGTTGCGGGCCGTCCAGTAGGCCGAGTCCTTGCCGTTCAGGGCCCGCCACTGGGCGACGAAGTCGGCGGCGCCGATCTCGCGGCCGTCGCTCCACACCGCCTTCTGGTTCAGCTTGTACAGGACGACCTGCTTCGGCTCCCGCTCGACGACCTCGGCCTTCTCCAGGTAGTCGGGGTTCGCCACGGGCCGGCCCTTGGCGTCCAGGACGAACAGCTGCGGCAGGACCGCGCCCGCGATGCGCGAGGTGGTCGCGTCCGCGTCGGCCTGGAAGGTGTTCAGCGTCTCCGGGAGGGCGTCCACCGCCCAGCGCAGGACGCCGCCGTCGGCGACGCGGTCGCGCGCCGTCACCGCGATGTCCGGCCCCGCGGCGGCCGGCCCGCCCTCGTCCTCACCCGCCCCGCAGCCCGCGAGGAGCGGCAGCGCAAGGACTCCCGAGGTGAGGAGCGCCAAGGACCTGCGCGTTCTCTGGGTCATGGGTGGTACCTCCGGGGCGGGGCGTGGGGGCCGTGAAAGAGGGCGCTCTTGATCACGTTCGGCGGTATATGGAGCTGATCACACTGGTGCCGGAACCCACTGAAATAGACAGCCCGCCGGGTGCTCCGCAGGGGGCACTCGCCACGCCGCGAACCCCACCCGTGCGGACCAATCCCGCTTGCGTACGGGCGCGCGTTCCTCCGGACGAGGGATGAAAATGGGGTCAGGGAGGGGCGCACGGTTCGAGCCTGCGCGCCCGCAATCGCTGCACGTCCCTTCACAACCGGGGACGGGAGGCGCGACACTCGCAGGCGCCCGTGAGCGTTGCCATCGCACCCGCGGAAGTGAGGTCACGTCATGTCCCTGCAAGACGATCTGACGGCCGTACGACGCAATCTGAACGAGCTGGTCCGATCCGTGGAACGGCTGGAGCAGGACGTCGCCCGGCAGTCGCCGACCGCCCCCAAGACCCCCGACCCGGACCGGATGGTCACCGTCCCGGACACCCCGTACGACAGCACGCTGTGGACGGACACCGACGACGAGGGCCTGGGCGCGCGCGACCGCCGCGCCCCCTGACGCTCCGGCGCCCGTCGCCCCCGGTCCGTCGTCCGCGCACACCCATCTGGCCCGGCCTCCCCGGCCGGGCCTCCTGGGCCACCCCTCATCACTCCACCCGGAGTCCCCTTTGGCCACAGGCACGGAACCACCCCAGCAGCGGCCCGGCGGGGTCCACGGCCCCTCCCGGGCCGCGATCACGGCCCGGCACCTGCGCACCGACCGGTGGTGGCTGTCGCCCGCCGTCACCGCGGCCGGGCTGCTCGCCTTCATCGTCTACTCGACCTGGCGGGCCTTCTCGAACGCCGACTACTACGCGGCCCCGTACGTCTCGCCGTTCTACTCGCCCTGTCTGGCGGAGAACTGCGAGACGATGCGCGGCGGCCCGAACCTGGACCTCTTCGGCAGCTGGTGGGTGCTGTCCCCCGCCCTGCTGATCCTGATCTTCCCGCTCGGCTTCCGGCTCACCTGCTACTACTACCGCAAGGCCTACTACCGGGGCTTCTGGGCCTCGCCGCCCGCCTGCGCCGTCGCCGAGCCGCACGCCTCGTACTCGGGCGAGACCCGTTTCCCGCTGATCCTGCAGAACGCGCACCGGTACTTCTTCTACGCGGCGGTGCCGGTCGCCGGGATCCTCACGTACGACACCGCGCTGACCTTCCGCGACGAGCACTACGCGTGGGGCCACATGGGGCTGGGAACCCTGCTGTTCCTCGTCAACATCGCGCTGATCTGGGCCTACACCCTGTCCTGCCACTCCTGCCGGCACATCATGGGCGGCCGCCTGAAGCACTTCTCCAAGCATCCGGTGCGCTACCGCCTGTGGGGCTGGGTCAGCCGGCTCAACACCCGCCACATGCAACTGGCCTGGGCCTCCCTGATCAGCGTCGCCCTGTGTGATTTCTACGTGTACCTGCTGGCCAGCGGCACCATCACCGACCCGAGGATCTTCTGAGATGGCACAGGTGGAACGGCAGCAGTGGGACGTGGTCGTGGTCGGCGCGGGCGGCGCCGGGCTGCGGGCCGCGATCGAGGCCCGCGAGCGGGGCTCCCGTACGGCCGTGATCTGCAAGTCCCTCTTCGGCAAGGCCCACACGGTGATGGCGGAGGGCGGGATCGCCGCCTCCATGGGCAACGTCAACGACCACGACAACTGGCAGGTGCACTTCCGCGACACCATGCGCGGCGGGAAGTTCCTCAACCAGTGGCGGATGGCCGAACTGCACGCGAAGGAGGCCCCGGACCGGGTCTGGGAGCTGGAGACCTGGGGCGCGCTCTTCGACCGCACCCCGGACGGGAAGATCTCCCAGCGCAACTTCGGCGGGCACGAGTACCCTCGCCTCGCGCACGTCGGCGACCGGACCGGCCTGGAGCTGATCCGCACCCTCCAGCAGAAGATCGTCCAGCTCCAGCAGGAGGACTTCAAGGAGTACGGGGACCACGAGGCGCGGCTCAAGGTCTTCCAGGAGTGCACGGTCACGCGCGTGCTGAAGGACGGGGAGAGGGTCTCGGGGACCTTCTGCTACGAGCGCGAGAGCGGCCGGTTCTTCGTGCTGGAGGCCCCGGCGGTGGTGCTCGCCACGGGCGGGATCGGCAAGTCCTTCAAGACCACCTCCAACTCCTGGGAGTACACGGGCGACGGCCACGCGCTGGCCCTGCTCGCCGGCGCGCCCCTGCTGAACATGGAGTTCGTGCAGTTCCACCCGACCGGCATGGTCTGGCCGCCCTCGGTGAAGGGGATCCTCGTCACCGAATCGGTGCGCGGCGACGGCGGGGTGCTGCGCAACAGCGAGGGCAAGCGGTTCATGTTCGACTACGTCCCGGACGTCTTCAAGGAGAAGTACGCCGAGTCGGAGGAGGAGGGCGACCGCTGGTACGAGGACCCGGACCACAACCGGCGTCCCCCCGAGCTGCTGCCCCGCGACGAGGTGGCCCGGGCCATCAACTCCGAGGTCAAGGCGGGCCGCGGCTCCCCGCACGGCGGGGTGTTCCTGGACGTGTCCACGCGGATGCCGGCGGAAAGGATCCGCCGACGCCTCCCTTCCATGTACCACCAGTTCAAGGAGCTGGCGGACGTGGACATCACCGCGGAGCCGATGGAGGTCGGCCCGACCTGCCACTACGTGATGGGCGGCATCGCGGTCGACTCCGACACCGCCGCCACCGTCGGCGTGCCGGGGCTGTTCGCGGCCGGGGAGGTCGCGGGCGGGATGCACGGCTCGAACCGGCTCGGCGGCAACTCCCTGTCCGACCTGCTGGTCTTCGGCCGCCGGGCGGGACTGCACGCGGCGGAGCACGCCGCGGCCGCCGGCGGTGCGCGCCCCGCGGTGTCGCAGGCGGAGATCGACGCGGCGGCCGCCGAGGCGCTGGCCCCCTTCCACGCGCAGGAGGGCGCGGAGAACCCGTACACGCTCCACCAGGAACTCCAGACGACGATGAACGACCTGGTCGGGATCATCCGCCGGGAGGCCGAGATGGCCGAGGCCCTGGAGAAGCTGGCCGGACTGCGCGTACGGGCCGCCCGCGCCGGGGTCGAGGGGCACCGGCAGTTCAACCCGGGCTGGCACCTGGCGCTGGACCTGCGGAACATGCTGCTGGTCAGCGAGTGCGTGGCCCGCGCGGCCCTGGAGCGCACCGAGAGCCGGGGCGGGCACACCCGGGAGGACTGCCCGGCGATGGAGCGGGAGTGGCGGCCGGTGAACCTGCTGTGCCGGCCCGTGACCGTCGACGGGGGAGGGCCGGCCCCCGCCGATCCGGCGGCCGACCGGATCGTCCTCGTACGCACCCGGACCGACCCCATCCGCCCGGACCTGCTCGCGCTGTTCGAGAAGGACGAGCTGGCCAAGTACCTCGCCGAAGAGGAGCTCTTCCAGTGACTACCTACGACGCACGCTTCCGGGTCTGGCGGGGCGACGCGGAGGGCGGGGACCTGCGGGACTTCACCGTCGAGGTGCACGACGGCGAGGTGGTCCTGGACATCGTGCACCGCCTCCAGGCCACCCAGGCCACCGACCTGGCGGTGCGCTGGAACTGCAAGGCGGGCAAGTGCGGTTCGTGCAGTGCGGAGATCAACGGGCGGCCCCGGCTGATGTGCATGACCCGGATGTCCGTCTTCGAGCGGGACGAGACCGTCACGATCACCCCGCTGCGGGCCTTCCCGGTGATCCGGGACCTGGTCACGGACGTGTCCTTCAACTACGCCAAGGCGCGGGAGGTTCCGGCGTTCGTGCCGCCGGAGGGGGTCGCGGCGGGCGAGTACCGGATGCAGCAGGTGGACGTGGAGCGCTCGCAGGAGTTCCGCAAGTGCATCGAGTGCTTCCTGTGCCAGGACACCTGCCACGTGGTGCGTGACCACGAGGAGAACAAGCCGGCCTTCGCCGGTCCGCGCTTCCTGATGCGGGTCGCGGAGCTGGACATGCACCCGCTGGACGCCGCCGCCGAGGCAGGCCTGGACCGCAAGCGCGCGGCGCAGGAGGAGCACGGGCTGGGCTACTGCAACATCACCAAGTGCTGTACGGAGGTCTGCCCGGAGGGCATCAAGATCACCGACAACGCCCTGATCCCGCTGAAGGAGCGCGCCGTGGACCGCAAGTACGACCCCCTGGTGTGGCTCGGCAGCAGGATCCGCCGCCGCTCCGACCCCCGGTAGTTCACTTCGCGGTAGAGAATGCCCCCTGGGAAAACGTCGATCGGCGTGTTGTCAGGGGGCATTCGCGGTGCGGGTGGGGGATCTACTGGCGGAGCGGTACCGGCTGGACCAGCGGCTCGGTGCGGGGGGCATGGGCGAGGTGTGGCGGGGCCACGATCTCGCCCTCGACCGTGCCGTGGCCGTGAAGGTGCTGCTGGAGGCCGCGACCAACGAGGAGCTGATCGCCCGGTTCCGGCGGGAGGCCACCATCGGGGCGCGGCTGCAGCATCCGGGCATCACCGTCGTGCACGACGTGGGGCAGCACGAGGGACGGCTGTTCATCGTGATGGAGCTGCTGTCCGGCGAGGACCTGGCGGCGGTGCTGGCCCGGGAGCGGGGCGGGCTGCCGGCGGCCGTCGCGGTGGAGCTGGCGGCGCAGACCGCGGAGGCGCTGGCCGCCGCGCACGAACGGTCCGTGGTCCACCGGGACCTGAAGCCCGGGAACCTCTTCCTGCTGCCCGGCGGGCGGCTCAAGATCTGCGACTTCGGCATCGCGCACTCCGCGGACGCGACGGCGGGCTGGACGGTCACGGGGCGGATGTTCGGCACCCCGCCGTACATGGCGCCGGAGCAGTGGCGGGGTGAGCACGTGGACGCCCGGTGCGATCTGTACGCGCTGGGGTGCGTGCTGTACGCGCTGCTGAGCGGGGCTCCGCCGTTCGGCACGGCCGAGCCCATGTACGTACTGATGCGGCGGCACGTGGAGGACGCCCCGCTGTCGCTGCGCGAGGCGGGGGTGCCGGTGGCCCCGGACCTGGACCGGCTGGTGCGGGCCCTGCTGGCGAAGGACCCGGCGGACCGGCCCCAGTCGGCGCAGGCCGTCGGCAAGGCCCTGCGCGCCCTGTCCGCCGGCCCGGGCCCGCGGGGTCCGGCGGAGCCGGGGGCCGGCCGGGAGCCCGGGGCCGGAGTCGGGGCCGGGGCCGGGCGGGAGCCCGGGGCCGGGGTCGGGGTCGGGCGGGAGCCCGGGGCCGGGGTCGGGGTCGGGGCCGGAGTCGAGGCCGGGGCCGGAGTCGGGCGGGACCAGGAGGCCGGGACCGGGGCGAGGTCCGGGCGCGAGCGGGAGGCCGAAGCCGGCGGGGGTGCCGGGACCGGGGTCGAAGCCGGGGCCAGAGCCGGGCGCGAGCGGGAGGCCGAAGCCGGCGCGGGTGCCGAGGCCGGGTCTCGGACCGGGGCCCGTGCCGGGATGGAGGCCGGGGTCGGGCGCGAGCAGGAGGCCGGGGCCAGGCGCGAGCAGGAGGCTCAAGCCGTGGCGGGTGCCGGAGCCGAGGCCGGGACGGGGACCGGGGACCGCGCCGGGGCCGGGACGGGGGCCAGGGCAGGAGTCGGGACCGGGGACCGTGCCGGGGCCGGAGTCGGGGACCGTGCCGGGGCCGGGGCAGGAGTCGGAACCGGGGACCGTGCCGGGGCCGGGGCCGGAGTCGGGGCGCGGGCCGGAGTCGGGGCACGGGCCGGAGTCGGGGACCGGGACGAGGGGGAGACCGGGACCGGAGGCCGGGGCGGGGGCGGGGGTTCCGCGGAGTCGGCGGGGGCCGGGGGCCGGGGGGTGGCGGGGGCCGTGCGGGAGTTCGTGCGGGAGCTGCTGCGCGAGGTGGAGGGGGACCTGCGCGAGGTGGCGCCCGAGCGGGCCGCCCGTATGGAGGTGCTGGCCGTCGCCGCGGACGCCGCCGCCCGCTTCGACCCGGGCCTCGCCCGCCGGCTGCTCGCCGACGCCGAACTCGCCGCCTGGACCGGCGGTGACGGCGACGGGGCCCGCGTGGCCCGGCTGCTCACCGGGCTGGCGAAGGACGCCGCCCCGCACGCCCCGGCGCGGGCCGCACGGCTGCTGGCCGACGCCCGCCAGGCCCTGTTCACCGTGCCCGGCACCGACCGGCAGGGTCCGCTGCGCGCGGTGGCGGAGGAACTGGCCCGGGTCGCCCCCGAGCAGGCCGCCCAGCTCACCGGCTACCACTTCACCGACGGCCCGGCGGAGAACCGGCTCCGGGCCCGGATCGCGACGGCCGTGGCCGCGGCCCACCCCGAGGAGGCCGAGCGGCGGCTGGCCCGGATCCAGGATCCGGGGCTGCGCGCGGCCGCCACCTACGACATGGTGCTGGCCGTCGCTCCCCGGGGCCTGGACACCGCCCTGCGCCTGAGCGAGCGGATCGGCTCCACCGGGGCCCGGCTCCTGGTGCTGTGCCAGGTGGCCCAGGACCGCGCCGCGGCCGGGGACCCGGCCGGCGGGGCCCGGGCCCTGGACCAGGCGGAGGCGGAACTCCCCGAGGTCCTGGAGGAACGGGCCGCCTGGCTGCGCGAGGAGGCGGCCCGGCACGACGGGCAGCCCGAAGGAGAGCGGCTGCGCACCCGGGCCGCCGCCCTGCTGGGGCGGCGCCCGGAGACGGCGGGCGACGAGAAGGCCGACCACGCCCTGGCCTCCCTCGCCGCGGCCCGGGACCGGGTGGAACAGGGCGCCCGGCCCGCGCTGGACCCCGTACGGGCCCGTACGCGCGCCCAGCGGGCCCGGGAGCTGCCCGACGCGGCGGCCCGGGCGCAGGCGCTGGCCCGGATCGCCCTGGACTGCGTGGCATCGGCGGGCACGCCCTGGCTGGCCGAGGTGGCGTCGGAGCCCGGCGACACGCCGTCGCACGGGGCGACGGTCCTCACGGACGGGGCCGCGGGGCCCCCGCCGCCCGCGGACGGACGCCGGTGGAGGACCAGAGCCCGCCCGGACTCCCTGCACGCCGCCGGGGAGGGCGTGGTCTGGCGGGCGGGGGCCGAGGTGGGCTGCGTACGGGCGGACACCGGCGCGACCCGCTGGAGCGCCTTCGCCGACGAGGGGGTGCCCGCGACCCCGCTCACCGGACGGGTCGTGGTGGACTGCGCGGCCGACGCCGACTCGGTGTACGTCACGGTGGCGCGTACGGAGGCACCCGGGGCGCGGCTGCTGGCCCGCGAACCGCACGACGGCCGGGTGCGCTGGTGGCGGGACCTGCCCGCGGCGCCGCGGCTGCACCCGGCCGGGGAGCTGCTGCTCGCCGGGGCGCCCGGCCTGCTGACGGCGCTGCGCGCGGAGAGCGGCGAGGAGCTGTGGGTCCACCGGATGGCGCAGGACCCGTCGCGGTCGCTGACGGTGGCGGACGGCCGCCTGGTCCTGCGGGACGCGACGGGCCGCCAGGGGCTGCGCCTGCGGAGCGGGGAGCTCCTGTGGGCCTGGTCGCGCACGGCGACCGGCTTCTCCGCGACGGGCCCCGCGCGGATCCCGGCGCAGGCCGGGCCGGGCTTCGCCGACGGGCTGGTGCACGTCCTGGACGGGGAGACCGTACGGGCGGTGCGGCGGCGGACCGGCGAGGAGGTCTGGCGGTTCGAACTGGGCGTCCCGGCGCCCCGGCTGCTGGTCGAGGGCGGCGTCGTGTACGCGGCCGCGTACCGCCAGGAGCAGGGCGCCGACGTGGTGTTCGCGCTGGACGCGCGCAGCGGTGCGGTGCTCTGGCAGCGTCCGCTGGTGCGGCGCGAGGCGAGCGCGTGCGCCGTCGACCTGCTCGGCACCCGGCCGGGCGTGCTGTACGTGAGGGCCTCCCGGGGCGGTCGGCGCGGCCTGCTGGGCAAGGCGGTGCAGCCCTTCGTGGCGGCTCTGGACCTGACGACGGGCAAACCGCGCCGGCAGTGGGAGGACCCGGCCGCCGGGGCGGGGGACGTGCTGCTGGCCGGTGATGTCGTGGTGCTGCCGCGCCCGGAGCTGGCGGCGGTCGCGCTGCCCTGAGGGCGGGGGCCGCCTCCGGGTGCGGGGGCCCCAACCCGCCCATACCCTCCCAATTGTGTATCCGCGGAGAAGCGAGACGAGCAGCGGGACGAGCAGCGGGGCGAGCAGCGGGACGACGAGCAGCGGTTCGACCGGCGGGACGCGCGGCAGCGCGAGGGGCCGCGCCACCGCCACCACGGCCGCGCGCGGCGGACTGGCCCTCGCCGCCGCGCTGCTGGCGTTCGGCGGGTGGGGCGTGGCCGGGGCGCCGCCCGCCCGGGCCGAGGATCCCGTCACGCTGCCCCAGCAGGGCCAGATCACCGACCGCGTGGGGGCACTGGGCGACCGCGCGGGCGCCGTCACGGCCGCGCTGGACAAGCTGTACGCCGACCGCAAGATCCAGCTGTTCGTCACGTACGTACGTGATTTCTCCGGCCGTTCCGCCCAGAGCTGGGCGGACGCCACCGCGCAGAAGAACGGCCTGGGCCAGAACGACGTCCTGCTGGCGGTGGCCACCGGTGCCCGCCAGTACGCCTATTCGGCCGATGTGGACTCCGGTTTCACCGAGGAGCAGCTCGCGACGGTCGCCCGGACCGCGATCGAGCCCGCGCTGAAGCAGAACGACTGGGCGGGCGCGGCGATCGGCGCGGCCAACGGCTACGACGCGGTGCTGGGCGGGCTGCCCGTGCCGGTGCCCGCCATCACCCCCGGCGCGCCGGATCCCGGCGGCGGCGAGAGCGGCGAGAGCGGGGCCGGGGACTTCGTGCTGCCGGTGGTCGTCGTCGGCGCGGCCGGGGCGCTCGGGGTGTACGCGTACAGCCGCCGCAAGCGCGGCGCGGGCGGCAGGGGCGGCGGGCGCGGTACGAAGACCTCCCACACGGGCTGGGACGGACAGAAGGCGGAGCCGACGCCGCTGCCGGAGCTGGACGCGCGGGCCAAGGCGCTGCTGGTGGAGACCGACGACGCGATCCGCACCAGTACCGAGGAACTCGGTTTCGCCTCGGCCCAGTTCGGCGACGAGGCCATCACGGCCTTCACCCAGGCCGTGGAGTACGCGAAGGGCGAGCTCACGCACGCCTTCCGGCTGCGCCAGCAGCTGGACGACGCCTACCCGGAGGACGACGCGACGCGGCGCCGGATGCTGGACGAGATCGTGGCCCGGTGCACGGAGGCGAACCGGCGGCTGGACGCCGAATCGGCCGACTTCGACCGGCTGCGGGACCTGGAGAAGAACGCCCCGCAGGCCCTGGCCACGGTGGAGGCCCGCTTCCACGCGCTGACGGGCCGGGCGGCGACGGCCACGGCGACGCTGACGGCGCTGGCGGCCCGGTACGCGGACTCCGCGTCCGCGCCGGTCGCCTCCAACCCCGGTCAGGCGGAGGACCGGCTGCTGTTCGCGACCACCCACCTCGGGGAGGCGCGGGCCGCGATCGACGCCGGGGACAACGGCAAGGCGGCCGTGCACGTCCGGGCCGCGGAGGGCGCGGTGGACCAGGCGGCGACCCTGGTGGACGCGGTCGAGCGGCGGGCGCAGGAACTGGCGGAGGCGGCCGGGAAACTGACGGGCGCGCTCAATGAGACGGAGACCGACCTCGCCGACGCCCGCGGCCTGCTCACCGGCACCGCCGAGGGGTCCTCCACCGCCGACCTGCGGGGCCGCATCGGCCGGGCCGAGTCCGTACTGGCCGACGTGCGCGGGGAGGTGGCGACCGGCCGGTACGACCCGATCGACGCCCTGCGCCGGGTCGAGGAGGCCGACGCGGCCCTGGACGAGGCCCTGGCCGGGGCGCGGGAGCGGGAGAGCGGGCGGCAGCGGGCGGCGGCGCTGCTGGACCAGGCCCTGCTGTCGGCCCGCAGCGCGATCGGCGCGGCGACGGACTACGTGACCACCAGCCGGGGCGCCGTCGCCAGCCAGGCCCGGACCCGGCTGGCGGAGGCGCAGCGGCACCTGGAGCGCTCGCTGTCGCTGGCCCCGACCGACCCGGCGGGGGCTCTGGCGGAGGCGCAGCAGGCGGATTCGCTGGCCCGGCAGGCGCAGCAGCTGGCGGAGCAGGACGTCCGGGCGTACCAGAACCCGTACGCGGGGCAGCGCTCCGGCGGCGGCCGGGGCGGGGCGGTGCTCGGCGGGATCATCCTCGGCGAGATCCTCCGGGGCGGCGGGGGCGGCTTCGGCGGTGGCCGGGGCGGCTTCGGGGGCGGCGGTGGCTTCGGCGGAGGCGGCGGCAGCGGCCCCGGCTCCTTCGGCGGGGGCGGCACCCGCGGCCGGATGGGCGGTGGCGGCCGTTTCTGAACCCGCGCGCAGCCGGCGCAGTCCCCTCGTAC
>NZ_JBHWBP010000050.1:22947-36121 GCF_042735575.1 Streptomyces sp. NPDC059564
CCCTCGTACACCCGTCGTGGACCTGCCGTAGACCCCTCGGAGATCCGTCACCCCGTCAGGAGAGACCCGTCATGAGCAAGCAGACCATCCTCGGCCGCGTCACCCAGCTCGCGAAGGCGAACATCAACGCGCTGCTGGACCAGGCCGAGGATCCGCAGAAGATGCTCGACCAGCTGATCCGCGACTACACGAACAACATCTCGGAGGCGGAGCAGGCGGTCGCGACCACGATCGGCAACCTGCGGATGCTGGAGGCGGACCACAAGGAGGACGTGGACGCGGCCGCCGAGTGGGGCGACAAGGCCCTCGCGGCGAGCCGGAAGGCGGACGAGCTGCGGGCGGCGGGATCGGCCGCGGACGCGGACAAGTTCGACAACCTCGCGAAGGTGGCCCTGGGCCGGCAGATGCAGTCGGAGAAGGAGGCGAAGACGGCGGAGCCGACGATCGCCGCCCAGACCGAGGTGGTGGACAAGCTCAAGTCGGGCCTGGGCTCGATGAAGACCAAGCTGACGGAGCTCCAGGCCAAGCGGGACGAGCTGGTCGCCCGCGCCAAGACGGCGCAGGCGCAGAACACGATGATGGACGCGGTCAAGAACATCGACGTCCTGGACCCGACCAGTGACCTGAACCGCTTCGAGGAGAAGGTCCGCCGGGAGGAGGCCATGGCGATGGGCAAGCAGGAGCTGGCCGCCTCTTCCCTGGACGCCCAGTTCGAGTCCCTGGAGGACCTCGGCAAGACCTCGGAGATCGAGGCCCGCCTCGCCGCGCTCAAGGCCGGCCAAGCGGCGTAGGCACGAGGGCGCGGTTCAGAGCCCGGCGAGGAAGGTGCGGACGGCGGCCTCGAACCCGGCCGGGTCCCGCAACTGTACGAAGTGGTCCGTGTCCAGGATGACGAGGGCCGTTCCGGGCCGCCGCTCCACCATCGCGGCGGCCTGCGCGCCGGGCAGGGCCTGGCTGTCGCGGCCGTGGACGAGCAGGGCGGGGCAGTCGCTGCCGAGCCACCGCTTCCAGTGGTCGCCGTGCACGTGCTCCTCGGAGTCCAGGGTGTCGAGGGGGTGCGAGGACAGCCGCCAGCCCTCCCCGCCGGGCAGCGGGCGCATGCCCGGCGCGAGCATCGGGCCGACCGGGCCGCAGGCGGCGAGGAGTTCCTCGCGGGTGGGGGCGGTGTAGGGCAGCGCGGCCAGGAAGGCGAGCGGGCTGACCTCGCGGTGCGGGAGGTCGACGGGGGCGTCGACGTTGACCAGGGCGCTGACCAGCTCCGGCCGTGCGGCGGCCAGGTGGTAGGCGTTGATCCCGCCGAGCGAGTGCCCGATGACCGGGACGGGCCCGAGGTTCAGGTGCTCCAGCAGTGCGACCAGGTCGGCGAGGTATCCGGCCCGCTCGTACCCGTCGGCCCGGTCGGAGTCGCCGTGCCCGCGCTGGTCGGGGGCGATGACCCGCCACTCGTCCCCCAGCGCCTCGGCCAGGTGCGCGAACGAGGCCCCTTCGGACAGGTGCCCGTGCAGCGCGACGAGCGGCCGGCCCGCGCCGCCGAAGTCCAGGTAGGACAGGCGGCGTCCGTCGATGGTCAGTTCGCTGCGGATGGGCGTCTTCGTGCTCATGGCGGTTCTCCCCGTGTCGCGGATGTGGGCCGGTCTCGACACGGGGAACTATACGCACGTCTATGACGGTTGTTCAATACGCTTGTATAGAAGGCTTCCGCGCGCGGTCATCCGTACATGCTCAGGAGCTGCTCCGCCGAGAGTTCGGTGACCATCTCTCCCGGGGCGCCGGGCATCGGGAGGGGGAGTTCGAACCAGACCGTCTTGCCGCGGTGGGTGCGGCGGGTGCCCCAGCCCGCGGAGAGGAGGCCGACGAGCTGGAGGCCGCGGCCGCCCTCGTCGGTGTCGCGGGCCCGGCGGCGGCGGGGCTGGGCCAGGTTCGCGTCCCACACCTCGCACACCAGGGTCCGGTCCAGCAGCAGGCGCAGCCGGATCTCGCCCTCCCCGTACCGCAGGGCATTGGTGACCAGCTCACTGACCAGGAGTTCCGTGGTGTCGAGCAGCCCCTCCAGACCCCACGCGGGCAGCTTCGCCCGCGCGAGCTCCCGGGCCCGGCCCACCGAGCGGGCCTCGCGCGGCAGCTGCCAGTCGCCGACGGCGTCCACCGGCAGTCCCTGGACGCGGGCCATCAGCAGGGCGATGTCGTCCTCCCCGTGCCGGGTGTGCAGGGAGTTGAGGACGTGGTCGCAGACCTCCTCCAGCGGGCGGGCCGGATCGGCGACCGCCCGGCGCAGTCCGCGCAGCCCCTCCTCCAGGGGGTGGTCGCGGGATTCGACCAGCCCGTCGGTGTACAGGGCGAGCAGCGCCCCCTCGGGCAGTTCCACCTCGACCTCCTCGAAGGGTTCGCCGCCCACCCCGAGCGGCATCCCGGTCGGGATCTCCAGCAGCAGGCCGGGGCGCGGCTCGCCGCCCTCCTCGGCCGGTTCGACCAGCACGGGCGGCATGTGGCCGGCGTTGGCGATGGTGCAGCGCCGGGTCACCGGGTCGTAGACGGCGTACACGCAGGTGGCGAGGTACACCTCGGAGCGGTCGGCGTCGCGCGAGTGCAGGGCCGCGCGGGAGGCCTGCTGGGATCCGCCGGGCGCGCCGAGGCCGCGGGCGACCTCGTCGAGGGCGGTGAGCACCTCGGCCGGTTCCAGGTCGAGCAGCGCCAGGGTCCGTACGGCGGTGCGCAGTTCGCCCATGGCGACGGCGGCCCGCAGGCCCCGGCCCATCACGTCGCCGACGACCAGCGCGGTGCGGTGCCCGGGCAGCTCGATGACGTCGAACCAGTCGCCGCCGACCTCGGTGGCGGCGTTGCCGGGCAGGTAGCGGCAGGCGATGTCGAGGCCGGCCGCCTCGGGGTCGCCGGGGGGCAGCAGGCTGCGCTGCAGGATCAGGGCCCGCTCGTGCTCGCGCCGGTAGAGGCGGGCGTTGTCGATGCAGACGGCGGCGCGCGCGGCGAGTTCCACCGCGACGGCCCGGTCGCGTTCGCCGAAGGGCTCGCTGCCCTTCGTACGGGAGAACTGGGCGAGGCCCACCACCGTGTCGTGGGCGACCATCGGCACGAGCAGCGTGGACTGTACGAGGTCGTCGGGCGAGGCCCCTTCGATCAGCCGGGGCCGGGCCGTGCGCAGGGCCAGCGCCCCGGGCGAGGCGGCCGGATAGCGGTGGGTCTCCCCCACGGTGACCAGCGCGCCGGGCCCCGACAGCGGGGCGTCGGACACGGCGGAGGCGAAGGCCACCCTGCGCAGCGGCGCGGACGGGGCGCGCCCGGGCCCCTGCCCGGGCAGCGAGGGCACTCCGGGGCCCTGCGGGCGGGCGGGCCGGTCGTCGTCGCCGAGCAGGAGCCCCTGGTAGAGGTCGACGGCGGCCAGGTCGCAGAAGCCGGGGACGGTGACGTCGAGGAGTTCGCGGGCGGTGGTCTCCAGGTCGAGGGAGTTCCCGATCCGGTGCCCGGCCTCGTTGAGGAGGGCGAGGTTGCGCCGGACCCCGGCGGCCTCGCGGGCGGCGAGGTGACGGCGGGTGACGTCGGTGCCGAGCCCGGCGATACCGATCGGACGGCCGGATCCGCCGTGCACGCGGTAGAGGTTGATCGACCAGTGGCGGTTGTCGCGGCTGCCCGGGGCCGCGCCGGTGATCCGCAGGTCGGTGACGGACTCGCCGGTCTCCAGCACCCTGCGCAGCGCTTCGGCCATCTTGTCGGCCTCGTGCGGCGGCAGGTAGTCGTGCACGGTCCGGCCGCGGTGCTCCTCCACCGCGCCGCCGAAGACGGTCGCGAAGCGGCGGTTGGCGCGCTGCACGGTCAGGTCGGTGCCGAAGAGCAGGAACCCGAAAGGAGATTGGCCGAATATGGCCTGCGAGGCGGCGAGGTCGGACTCTATGCGCCGCAGCGCGCGCACGTCGACGACGACGCACAGCGCGGCCCGCTCGGCGGTCTCGGTCTGGGTCGGCATCACATAGATCTCGGCCACGCCGTGCGCGCCGTCCCCGCCGGGGATGCGGAAGGGGATCAGGCCCGTCCATTCCTTGCCGTCGAGGATCTCGGCGACCTTGCGGTGCCCGCCGTCGCGCAGCTCGGGGGGCATGAAGGCGTCGACCGGGTCGCGCCCCACCGCCTGGGCGGCGGTGAGCCCGAACAGCTCCTCGGCGCGCAGGCTCCACTGGTCGATGAGCCCGTCGGGCCCGATCGAGAACGAAGCGACCTTTATGTAGTCATATATCGAGCCAGGCGGGCTGGTGTGCCACAAGGAGTCGTGCCACGTCTCCCCGGACATTCGGGCCTGATGTGCCTGCGCAGGTATCTCGCTCACGCGACCGTCCCCTCCAGCTCACCGCAACCGGACCGGCCATGACCGAAGTATTCAGCACCACGGCCCCGTACGGCACGGCGTTCACGATCACAAAAGGGTCCCGTTGTTTTCCAGCCACCGTCCGACGGTCTCCACCGGACGCCTTCCGGGAGACCCCCTGCCACCCTTCCCCTTGTTACTCACCAGGAAGAGCCAACTCGAACCACACGGTCTTGCCCGATTTCCCGTGCCGGGTCCCCCAGCGCTGCGCCGAGACGGAGACGAGCTGCAGCCCGCGCCCGCCCTCGTCGTCGGGCTTCGCGATCCGCTCGCGGGGCGGATCCGGAAGCGGATCGGAGACTTCCACCACCAGGGCGGGGCCGCCGCCCAGACCCTCGACGGCCGGATTGCGCCGGATCAGACGGACCCCGATGGGACCGGAGGCGTAGCGCAGGGAGTTGGTGACCAGCTCACTGACCAGCAGGACGGTCACGTCGCCGACGGAGTCCAGCCCCCAGGACCGCAGGGTGCCGCGGACGGCGTGGCGGGCGGTGCGGACGGCACCGGGCTCGGCGGGGAAGGCCCACTCGGCACATTCGCCGTCTGTGTCGATCACGCCGATCACTTCCCGGGCCACCAGCGACCCCAGTCAGATTCGTCGGGGACGAAAGGGGGACGAGATAGGGACTAATAGCGACATACCCGATATTTGGGGCGTCGTACCACCCGATCCCGACCGATCCCCCACGCACCGGCGCACTGTGGCGCAGACGGCCTACCGCGTGCGCGTCACGCGCCCCGGTGCGCCCCCGCGCTCAGCCGCCGGCCGGCCTCCGCGACCGCCGGGCGGTCCTGGTCGAGCCAGTCCACCGAGTCCAGCTCGTGCGGCCCGAGCCAGCGCAGCTCGTCGTGGTCCTCCAGCGGCGCGGGCTCTCCCGAGAGCAGCCGCGCGGTCCACACGTGCAGCACGAGGCCCGGCTTCAGCGGCCACTCCCCCGGGATCCGCTCCAGCGCCTCGGTCTCGACGCCGAGCTCCTCGCGCAGTTCGCGCACGAGCGCCTCGGGTACGGATTCGCCTGATTCGGCCTTGCCGCCCGGGAGCTCCCACCGGCCGGCCAGCTCGGGGGGCGCGCTGCGCCGGGCGGCCAGCAGGCGCCCGTCATGACAAAGGGCTCCGCCCACGACCACGCGTACAGTCATGGGCGGAGCCTATGCCAGCGGCCGCCGTCAGTTCGTCGTGGCGGTCTGGCTGCCCTGTCCGATCCGCTCGACCCAGTACAGCTGCTTGTGTCCCCGGTCGTCGAGGCTGTCGACGACCTTCTGGGCCTCGGCCCGGGTGGAGTACCGGCCCACCCGGTAGCGGTTGCCGTTGTCGTCCTGACGTATGACCAGCCATGGGAGCAGGGCACCGCTGTCGTTCATCGCGCTTCACCCTCCGCCGATGTACCTGCCCAGGAAACCGCATTGCGCATATGCCGGAGCTTACGCCCGACCTTTACTCAGCGGATACGGTTTTTCACGAAGAGGTACCTAGGGGGCGTACGCATCCGGCCAGGCGTACGAGCGGGCCGTGCGCGCCGGTTCAGGCCGGGCGTACGGAGGGCATCGGCAGGGCCACCGGACCGGCCCCGGGCTCCTTGCGGCAGACGTCCCCGCAGGTCGCGTCGAGGGAACAGCAGAGCGAGCAGATCGGCCCGGCCTGCACGGGGCAGTCGGCGATGTCCGGGAGCTCGTACGCCGTCTCGCAGACGGCGCAGGTGTGCGTGGCGGTGACGTCCGCGACCTCCACGCCGGGCCCGTTGACGGTGTTCGGCCTGGCCAGGTAGTACTTCCCGCCCGTCGCCCAGGCGATCAACGGGCACAGGAGCAGGGCGAGTCCGGCGGCGATGAAGGTGGAGAAGGCCTCGGCGTACGTCCCGAAGAGGCCGAAGAAGGCCAGGATCGAGACGGTGGAGGCGATCACCATCGCGCCGAAACCCGCCGGGTTGACGGCGTAGAGGTAGGCCCGCTTGAACTCGATGTACGGCGGGCTGAGTCCGAGCCGCTTGTTGATCACGAGGTCGGCGGCCACGGCGGCGATCCAGGCGACGCCGACGTTGGAGTAGAAGCCCAGCAGCTTGCCGAGCATCGCGAACATGTCCAGCTCCATCAGCGTCAGCGCGATGGCGAGGTTGAGGAAGATGTACCAGACGCGGCCCGGGTGGCGGTGGGTGACGCGGGAGAAGAAGTTGGACCAGGACAGCGAGCCGCTGTACGCGTTGGTGACGTTGATCTTGATCTGGGAGACGATCACGAAGAGGGCGGCGGCGGGCAGGGCGAAGCCGCCGAGCCACGGGCGCAGGGCTTCGATCTGCGGGGCGATCGGCTCCAGGGCGTGGGTCTTGCCGACGGCTTCGAGGGCCACGAAGGCGAGGAAGGCGCCGCCGAGCTGCTTGGCCGCGCCGATGACCACCCAGCCGGGGCCCGCGGCGAGGACGGCGAGCCGTCGGCGGCGGCGGTTGGCGGGGGTCTCGGCCGGCATGAACCGCAGGTAGTCGGCCTGTTCGCCGATCTGGGCGATGAGGGACAGGGCGATGCCGGTCCCGAAGCCGAAGCCGATCCAGGAGAACCCGGCGCCCGCGCCCTCGGTGCCGCCGAAGCCGGTGAAGTCGCCCCAGGCGCCGGGCGCCTCGAAGGCCAGGACCAGGAAGGGGAGCGCGAGCCCGATCAGCCAGACGGGCTGGGTCCAGGCCTGCACCTTGGCGAGGGCGCCCATGCCGCGGAAGACGACGGGGATCACGATCAGCGTGGTGACGAGGTAGCCGAGCTGGACCGGGAGCCCGAAGGCCTGGTGCATGGCCTGGGCCATGATCGAGCCTTCGAGGGCGAAGAAGATGAAGGTGAAGGAGGCGTAGATCAGCGAGGTCAGCGTCGACCCGAAGTAGCCGAAGCCGGCGCCGCGCGTCACCAGGTCCATGTCCAGTCCGTACGTGGCGCACGCGCGGGCGATCGGGATGCCGGTCAGGAAGATCACCGCGGCGGCGGCCAGGATGGCGGCGGCGCCGCTGGTGAAGCCGTAGGCGAAGACGATGGAGGCGCCGATGGCGAAGTCGGCGAGGTAGGCGATGCCGCCGAGCGCCGTGCCGGCGACGGAGACGGGGCTCCAGCGGCGGAACGCGTGCGGGGCGTACCTCAGGGAGTAGTCCTCGCGGCTTTCGTCCGCGGCGAGCTTGGCGTAGTTGCGGCGGGGGGCCGCCGGGGGTGCGGGGGTGGTGGCGGTGTCGGTCATACCGCCGGAAGGTAGGCCCGCCCTGTGACGCCGCGTCACACTCGGGCATTGCCCGGCGGTTACGCCGGGGCCGGCCACGTCACCGGCGCGTTAACGCCGCGCGAAGCCCGCCCCTCCCCGCCCTTCCTCCGTTCCCGCCTCGATCGCCGGCGCGGCTTCGGACACGGCGCTCCGCGCCCGCGCCTCAATCGCCGGCGGGGCTGAAATTGCCCTCCGGGCAATCCAGCCGCCGCCAGGCACAGCCGCGCCAATGAGCGATGGCCAGCCAATATCCAGCCTCGCCGGCGATTGAGGCGCGGGGTCCGGGGCGGAGCCCCAGGATCACCGGACCGGCAAGTGGTACGAGAGCCGGTAGCGGTCGGCCGGGACCACCACGTCGGCCGTTTCGACGGCGCGGCCCGACGCGAAGTACGTGCGGCTCACGACCAGGACCACGTGCCCCGGGACGCCGCCCAGCGACATGATCTCCTCCGCCAGCCCCGGCCGCGCGCCGACCTCCTCGACCACGTTGTCCACGACCACGTCGATCGCCGCCATCCGGTCCACCACCCCCGAACCCCCCAGCGGCCCCTCCTCCGGCAGCATCACCGGCGTCCGGCCGGTCACGGAGAGGGGCTCCCAGGAGGTGGACAGCATCATCGCCTCGCCCGCGTCGCGGAAGACGTACCGGGTGCGCATGACCCGCTCCCCCGGCTCGATGCCCAGCCGCTGCGCGATCTCCGCCGGCGCCCCCGTCTGCTCGCTGCTGGAGTCCCACGTGCCCCGCGCACCCGACTCGGCCTGCTCCTGGCGGAACGGCGTCGACGCCCCGCCCGTGCGGTAGCCGGAGCGCGCGACCCGCCGCGGCACGGGCTGTTCGCGTACGTACGTACCGGACCCGGAGCGGCCCTCGACCAGCCCCTCCGCCATGAGGACCTTGCGGGCCTCCAGCGCCACGGTGTCGGAGACCCCGTACTCCTCGCGGATCCGGGCCTGTGAAGGGAGCCGGGCGTGCGGGGGCAGGGACCCATCGACGATCTTCCGTCGCAGATCCCCGGCGACGCGCAGATAGGCCGGCTGCTCACCGAAAGTCACGGGCCACTCCCATCAGGTTGACAGACAGCTACACCCTGGCAACCCACCGTTGAGCAGCGCAAGCACGGGCCAGAGTTTCACTCGAAGTGATGAAGCCTGGTCACTCAAACCCGTTACCGCGCGTTACCCACAGGGCCTCAGACCGATTCCGACGACGGTCCGCCGCCGGGACCGTCGCCCCGGTCCTCCGAAGACCCCTCCAGCCAGTCCGGAACCCGTGCCGACAGTCCGTACGCGCCCCGCAGCTCCTTCTCCGCGTCGACCGAGACCGCCCCCAGCGCCGCGTCCCAGGCCTTCTGGAAGTCGGGCGCCGTCACCGCCCGCGACGCCCGCTGCCATTCCTTGCGCGCCGCCTCGACCTCCCGCAGGCGGGCCGACGCGGCCGGACCCACGCCGGGACGGGCGGTCGCGCCCCGCAGCAGCCGCTCCTGCGCGCCCAGGGCCGCGTCCACCTCGCCCGCCCACCGCCGGTACTCCGGCAGCCGCCCTTCGGGCCCGGCGTCCGGGGCGGCGCCCAAGACCTCGTCGGTCCCGTTCAGCACCTCCAGCAGGGCCGCCTGATCGGACGTCAGCGAACCGGCGTCCTTGCGCAGGCTGCCACGGTGCTCCCGCTCCGACGTACCGATGACGCACAGCAGGCCGCGGTCGCCGGAACTCCAGGTCTCGCGCGTGGGGGCGAAGTAGTACATGTCCGCGTACCCGGGCAGCGCCCAGGTGTCCATCGCGTACGCGTCCTGCGCCTTCCAGCAGGCCGCCTCGGCGGTCTGCTTGATCTTCGACG
Source organism: Streptomyces sp. NPDC059564 (assembly GCF_042735575.1). Lineage (NCBI taxonomy): Bacteria > Bacillati > Actinomycetota > Actinomycetes > Kitasatosporales > Streptomycetaceae > Streptomyces > Streptomyces sp. NPDC059564. The sequence continues at coordinate 32,383 of NZ_JBHWBP010000050.1, forward strand.
ATCCGGGGAAGAAGTCGAACCCGGTTCCGACGGTGGTCACGGCCGACACCTCGGCGTCGTGTACCCGGTCGCAGGCGATCCGGTGGATGAACGGGTCCTCGGCCATCAGGTCGCCGCGCGGGACGTTGAAGCAGTCCCCCGCGCGCAGCTCGTCCATGCCCACCAGGTCCCCCTCCACGCGCTCCAGCGGCCGTGCCGCGCCCAGCCGTTCGAGGAAGTGCCTCGCGTACTGCCCCACGCCGAGGACGAACACCCCGCTCATCGCCACCGAGACCACCAGGCCCACGATCGCCAGCGCCCTGCCCCGCTCCCCCTTGCGTGCGATCTGCACCAGCGCCACGACGCCGAAGACGATCCCGAGCGGCGGGAAACAGAGCAGCCCGACCAACAGCGAGGCCAGGGCGAGGCCGTTGAGCGGGGCCCGCAGCGTGATGCCGGGCGGCGCCCAGACGGGCCGCGGCGCCTGCGGGGACGGGTACGGCTGCGGGACCCCGCCGGAGGGGGGCTGCTGCGGGGGCGGGGTGCTCACAGGGTGACGTACTCCATCGCGGATAGCGGGGGGTGCGAACGAATGCGCGAAATAGTACGCAGCGGGGGTGACCGCCGAAGCGATCACCCCCGCCGTTCATCGCGCGATCCAGCCTGTCATCGCGCCCCTCGCCGCCCGGTCGCCCGGTCGGAGGTCAGTTCAGAACTGCAGCGCCCAGGAGTCGATCTTGCCGGTGTCCGCTCCGGCGAGGTCGGCGACCCGCAGCTTCCAGACGCCGTTGGCGACCTCGGAGGAGGCGTTCACGGTGAAGGTCTGCAGGACGTTGTCCGCGCTTCCGCCGGTGCGGTTGCGCAGGTTGTAGACGGTGCCGTCGGGGGCGACGAGGTCGACCTTGAGGTCACCGACGTACGTGTGCTTGATGTCGACCGGCACGCTCAGCGTGGCCGGGGCGTTGCCAGAGATCCCGCTGACGGTGATCGGCGACTCGACGGTGGAGTTGTCGTTGATCGCGAAGTCGGCGGTGTTCTCGAAGCGGGTGCCCGGGTTCGGCGGGGTGGTGCCGGCGCCGACGTTCAGCAGCCGGTTCGGGGAGCCGGTACCGGGGCCGGTCACCACGTTCGGGGTGGCCGCCGCGACGAGGCCGTCGCGGACCTGCGCCGGGGTGCTGCCCGGGTTCTGCGAGAGGTACAGGGCGGCCGCGCCGACGACGTGCGGGGTGGCCATCGAGGTGCCCGAGATGGTGTTCGTCGCGGTGTCGCCGGTGCCCCACGAGGAGGTGATGGAGGAGCCCGGGGCGAAGATGTCCAGGATGGAGCCGTAGTTGGAGTAGCTGGCCTTCGCGTCCGTGTTGGTGGTGGCGCCGACCGTGATGGCCTCGGCCACGCGCGCCGGGGACTTGGTGGAGGCGTCGGTGGACTCGTTGCCCGCCGCGACGCCGTAGGTGATGCCGGAGGCGATGGAGTTGCGCACCGCGGTGTCGAGCGCGGAGTCGGCCCCGCCGCCGAGCGACATGTTGGCCACGGCGGGCTTGACGGCGTTGCGGGTCACCCAGTCGATGCCGGCGACCACCTGGGCCGTCGTCCCGGAGCCGTTGTTGTCGAGCACGCGGACACCGACGATCTTCGCCTTCTTGGCGACGCCGTACGTGCCGCCCGCGACGGTTCCGGCGACGTGCGTGCCGTGGCCGTGGCCGTCCTGGGCGGTGTTGTCGTTGTCGATGGCGTCGTAGCCGTAGGAGGCGCGCCCGCCCAGGTCCTGGTGGGTGATCCGGACGCCGGTGTCGATGATGTACGCCGTCACGCCCTCGCCGGCCTTGTCCGGGTAGGTGTAGCTCTGGTCGAGGGGGAGCGCGCGCTGGTCGATGCGGTCCAGGCCCCAGGACGGCGGGTTCGGCTGGGTGGCGTCGACGGTGAAGACGCGGTTCTGCACGACCGACTTGACGGCCGGGTCGGCGGCGAGCTTCCTGGCCTGCGCCTCGGAGACCTGCACGGAGTAGCCGTTGAGGGCGGCGCTGTAGGTGCGGTCGATCTTCGCGCCGTAGCGCTGGGCGACGGCCTTGCCGCTGTCGGCGGTGGACCGGGCGGCGGAGTCGTTCAGGGTCACGATGTAGCTGCCGGCGACGGTTCCGGCGGCGCCCGCGTTCTCGATGACGCCCTGCGCGCCGCGGTCGGCCGCCGAGGCGGGTAACGCGGCGGCCGCGCCGAGCGCGAGGGCCACGACGGCGGTCGCGCTGATGCCGGCGATCTTCCGGCGGGTGTGACGCATCACGGACATGTGAGGGTTCCTCCTCATAGGTGGTGCGCTGCGGGGGGTTGGTGCGGGGGGTCGACCGGGGATCCGCGGGGCCGCCTGATTTCCATGCTCATGACAACTCAGGTGGTCCAACGGGCCGTCGCCTCCGAAAGGTTGACCCACCCGGGCGGCATCCCACAAGAGGACAACGGACGCGTAACATCCATGCCATACGACGGCCATGAACGAGCAAAGGTGGTCAGCACATGACGCACGCACTGCCCGGTTACCTCTGCCCGGAGGACGGTACGCGCGCCGACGTGCGGACCGCCCCGTGGTGCTGTCCTCTCTGTGCCGGTCCCTGGGACCTCGACTTCACCCCCGATCCGGCCAGTGCGCTGGAACCGGCGGCCGGCCCCCACTCCCTGTGGCGGTACGCGGCCGCGCTGCCGCTGCCGGGGGCGTTCTCGGTCTCGCTCGCGGAGGGGCACACTCCGCTGGTGCCGCTCGCGGAACGGATTCACGCCAAACTCGACTACCTGATGCCGACGTTGTCCTTCAAGGACCGGGGCGCGGTGATGCTCGCGGAAGTGGCCCGGCGGCTGGGTCCGAAGCGGGTGATCGCGGACAGCAGCGGCAACGCGGGGACCTCGGTGGCGGCGTACTGCGCGCGGGCCGGGCTGAGTTGTGAAGTTTTCGTGCCGGAGGGCACTTCGGAGAAGAAGACCGAGCAGATGCGGGCGCACGGGGCGGCCGTACGGATCGTCCCGGGCGGCCGCGAGGCCACCGCGGAGGCCGCCCGGGCTGCGGCGGACGAGCCGGGGGTCTTCTACGCGAGCCACGTCTTCAACCCGTACTTCCTGCACGGCACCAAGACGTACGTGTACGAGATCTGGGAGGCCCTCGGCGGCCGCCTCCCCGAGGCCCTCGTCGTCCCGGTCGGCAACGGCACGCTGCTGCTGGGGGCGGCGCTGGCCGTGGAGGAGCTGGCCCGGCGCGGGGTGCGGGCGCCCGCGCTGATCGCGGTGCAGTCGCAGGCGGTGGCCCCGCTGGCGACCGCGTTCGCGGCGGGCGCGGAGGACGCGGAACCGGTGGCGCAGCTGCCCACCCTGGCGGAGGGCATCGCGATCCCGGCGCCGCCGCGGGCCCGCCAGATCCTGGCGGCGGTACGGAAGTCCGGCGGCACCTTCCTGACGGTCCCGGACGACCGGCTGCGCGCCGCCCAGCGGGACCTGGCCCGGCGCGGCCTCTTCGTCGAGCCGACGGCCGCCGCCTGCTGGGCGGCGGTCGGCCCCGACGCCCCCGCCGACCCCCTCCAGGGCCGCACGGCGGTCCTCCCCCTGTGCGGCGCGGGCGCGAAGACGGGCCTGGCGTAACCCCGTCCGGGGGGGCGAGCCGCTGCGCGGGGCTGCCCCCTACCCGCCCTTCCACCGTTCCCGCCTCAAACGCCGGCGCGGCTGGTTTTTCCAGCCTCGCCGCCGTTTGAGGCGCGGGGGTCCGGGGGCCGGCCCCCGGCCA